>NZ_JBEYYT010000098.1:0-26605 GCF_040645715.1 Spirillospora sp. NPDC046719
GCCTGACCGCGCCCGCGGCGGCGCGGATCCGGTCCGGGCGGTCGCGGTGTCCCGCCTCGGTGCCGTCGTGGTGCCGGTCGTGGTGTCCGTAGCGAGAGATGAGGAGGGGCCGTGGGCGGTCTCGGAGTGCCCGTGCTGGTGGGGCTGGTGCTGTTCGGGCTGTTCGCGGGGGTCGGCATCACGGCGGTCGGGCCGGGCGGGGTGCTGGTGACGGTCGGGCTGTTCGCGCTCACGGGGTTGCCGCCGGCGCAGGTGGCGGGCACGGCGATCGTCACGCACGTGGCGACCGGTGCGCTGGCGACGGCCGCCTACACCCGGTCGGGGCAGCTGCGCGAGCGCGGCACGCGGCGGGCGGCGGCGGTGCTGGCAGCCGCCGCGGTCGCGGGGACCCCGCTGGGCGTGCTGGCCAACAGCCTGGTGTCGGGGCGGGTGTTCGGGATCCTGCTGGGGGCGTTCGTGGCGCTGGTGGGGGCGTTGGTGTGGCATCGGACGGGCCGTCTCGCCGCCGCGTCCGGCCGCGCCCCCGCAGGTGAGGGGGACGCGTGGGAGCCGGGGGCGCCTGTGGTCGCGGTGGTCGGGTTCGCGGTGGCGGTGGCGAGCGGGGTGTTCGGGATCGGCGGGCCGATGCTGAGCGTGCCGCTGCTGGTGGTGCTGGGCGTGCCGGTGCTGTCGGCGCTGGCGGCGGCGCAGGCGCAGTCGGTGGTGATCGCGACCGTGGGGACGCTCGGGTACGTGGCGGCGGGGGCGGTGGACTGGCCGCTGGCGGCGCTGACCGGGGTGCCGGAGCTGGCGGGGGTGCTGCTGGGCTGGGTGATCGCGCGGGCGGTCCCGGCGGGCGCGCTGACCGGTTCGCTGGTCGTCAGCCTGTTCGCCCTGGCGCCCTACCTGGCCCTGCACGGCTGACCCGGCCGCCGGGACGTCTGTCCGGAGCCGCGGGGGGCGGGGGCGTCGGGCGGGCGTCAGCCGCCGAGGCTGTCGAGGGCGGTGTCGAGGCGCTGGGCGAGGCGTTCGAGCTGCTCGTCGTTGGCGCCGGTGTCGAGTTCGGCGATGACGGCGTCCCGGGTGGTGAGCACCAGGGCGTCGTCGGCCTCGCCGCGTCCGGCGGGCGTGGACGGGACGACGGCGGCGTGCCCGCCGACGACGACGAGCGCGGCGTCGCGGTCGGTGGAGGCCAGTAGTTCGTGCAGGTGGGCGGGTGTGATCGTCGGCATCGGGTGACCTCCTGTGGGTGTTCGGCGGGGCGTGCGGACCCGGCGGGCGCGGCGCGGGCGCCCGGGGTCAGGGTTTCCGGCCGACGCCGGTGGCGATCTCGCGGGCGCGGGCGGGGCCGCCGGTGCCGGGAGCCAGGGGCGGGGTGTCGCGTCCGGCGCCGGTGCGCAGGCCCTCCAGGAACGCGGCCATCGCGTCGCGGGCGGTGTGGCGGGGCGTCCAGCCGAGCTCGGCGCGGGCGCGCGCGGTGTCCATGATCGGCACTTGCAGGGCCAGGTCGAACAGGCCGGGCGAGGCGGGGACCAGGTGCAGGTTCCAGGCGGCGGCCAGGGCGGCGCGCACGCCGCGGGCGGGCAGCCGGACGGTGCGGGCGTCGAGCAGGCCGGCCAGGACGTCGGGGTCGATGACGGGTTCGGCGGCGATGTTGAAGGCGCCGCGGGCGTCGCCGAGTGCGGCGAGCGCGAACGCCTGCCCGGCGTCGGCGGAGTGCAGCGCCTGGAAGCGCAGGCCGGGCAGGTCGGGGACGACCGGGACGCGGCCGGGCCGGGCGAGGCGGCCGGGCAGCAGCGGCCCGGCGAACAGGCGGCGCTGCTGGGCGGCGCTCTGGCGTTCGAACACGAACCCGGGGCGGATCCGCACGACGCGGGTCTGCGGGCGGCGTGCCTCGAAGGCGTCCAGGAGGCGTTCGACGTAGGCCTTCTCGCGGCTGTAGGCGGCGCCGGGCCAGCCGTGGGTGGGCCAGGACTCGTCGACGGCGCGGTCCTTGGGGCCGGGGGAGTAGGCGCCGACGGAGGAGGCCACCACCAGGGCGGGCACGCCGGCGTCGGCAACGGCGTCCAGGACGCGGGTGGTGCCGACGACGTTGGAGTCCCAGGTGACGGCGGGCCGGTGGGTGGGCTGGAACAGCCAGGCGAGGTGGACCACGGCGTCGGCGCCGCGCAGCAGCGGGACCAGGTCGGTGTCGGTGACGTCGGCCTCGGCCCATTCGATGCCCTCGTCGCGGGCGGCCCGCGCGCCGGGGCCGCGGCGCGACAGGCCGAGGACGGAGGTGGCGCGGGGATCGGCGGTGAGCGCTTCGACGGTGCTGGTGCCGATGTTGCCGGTGGCGCCGGTGACGACGACCCGCATGGTGTTCCCCCTCAGTCGTCCCTGCAGGTGGACGGCCCCATTCCCGCCATGCGCCGGTCTACACGCGCGGTACCGCGCGCCTGCGGGGCCGGGGAGCGCGGCGGGGTCAGGCGTTTGTGCCGGGGGTGGTGCGGCGGGCGCGGAACGCGGCGGCCTTGGCGCGGTTGCCGCACTGGCGCATGTCGCACCAGCGGCGGGTGCGGCGGCGGGAGGTGTCCAGGTAGAGGCGGGTGCAGGGGTCGGCCTGGCATTCCTTGAGGACGCCGCGGCCCGCGTCGACGCCGTCGCCTGTGCTGGTGGTCCCGGTGGAGTCGGCGGGGGTGGCCGCGGCGGCGAGCAGGTCGACGGCGGCGCGGGCGGCGGCGGCCAGGACGGCGGTGGTGTCGCCGTCGCGGTGCACGGTGCCGTTGGCGGCGAGGCGGGGGACGGGCGGTGCGGCGGCGGCGCGGCGGTTGATCAGGTCGCGGTCGTCGTCGGTGGGGGATCGGCCGTGCAGGACGGCGGTGGCGGCGCGGTAGATGGCCTCGCGGAGGTCGACGGCGGCGGCGAGGTCGGCGGCGCTCACCGGGGGCGGGTCGGTGACGAGCCCGGCGGCGACGGCCCAGTGGGCGAGCCGGTCGGGGGCGGTGAGCAGGTCGCGGCGGTCGGCGCGGCGGTGCTGGACGGTCCCGGCGAGATCGAGGGCGAGGTCGCCGGAGTGGAAGGTGAACTCCATCGCCCCATGGTAACCGGCTTGACAGGTTACGGACGGCGGCCGGAGGATGAATAACCGTCATGACCGGTTACTTATGGAGGTGCCTCATGGTCCAGCGCACCCCGGCCGCGCCGTCTGCGGCGACGACGTCCCCCAAGGCGGCGCGGGGAAGGGCGGCGCCGGAGCGGACCGGCACCCGGACCGGTGGCGAGGGCAGGGGAGTGGCGGGCGCGGCGATGCCGGCGGTGTTCGTCCTGCTGTGGAGCAGCGCGTTCATCGCCGGCGCGATCGGCGTGGACGCCGCCCCTCCGCTGCTGCTGATCTTCGCGCGGTTCGCCGCCGCCGGGATCCTGCTGGCCGGCTACGCGGTCGCCGTCCGGGCGCCGTGGCCGCGGGGCCGCGCCCTGGCGCACCTGGCGGTGTCCGGGCTGCTGATCCAGGCCGTCCAGTTCGGCGCCCTCTACAGCGCCATGGCGATGGGCCTGCCCGCCGGGGTCGTCGCGCTCGTCCAGGGCCTGAACCCGGTCGTGATCGCGCTGCTGGCGGCGCGGGTCCTGGGGGAGCGGGTCACCGGCCGCCAGTGGGCCGGGTTCGGGCTCGGCGCCGCCGGGGTCGTGCTGGCCGTCGCCGACCGCATCGCGTTCTCCCCCCTCGGCGTGGTCCTCTGCCTGGTCGGGCTCCTCGGCCTCAGCCTCGGCACCCTCTACCAGAAGCGCCACGTCACCGACATGGACGTGCGGACCGGCACCGCGGTGCAGTTCCTGGTCGCCGCGCCGCCGCTGGGCGCGCTGTCGCTGCTGACCGAGACGCCCGCCGTCGCGCACTGGGGCGCGTTCGGCGCGTCGCTCGCCTGGATGGTCGCGGTGAACTCCATCGGGGTGTTCCTGCTGCTGAACACCATGCTGCGCCGTTCCCCGGCCTCGACCGTCGCCGCGCTGTTCTTCCTGACCCCGTCGGTCACCGCGGTGCTGGCGTGGGCGGCGATCGGGCAGGCCCTGCACCCGCTCACCGTCGCCGGACTGGTCCTCGGCGGCGCCGGCGTCCTGCTCGCCGGCCGCCGCTGACACCGCGCTGCACCAAGCCGCACCAAGCCGCACCAGGGTCCGTGACGGGCGGGCCCGCCGGTCACGCGGGGGACGGGTCGGGGCCGTCCGGGCGGCAGTGCAGGCACGGCCGGTACCCGGCGGCCCGCGCGGCGGCCAGGTCCCGGAACCCGCGCCGGTGCGAGGGCGCGATCCGGCGGGCGTCGGCGCAGGTCGGGAAGCACACGATCCCCGTGGTGTCGCTGCCGACCAGCCGCACCCCGCGCCGCGCCATGTCGGTGACCTCGTCCACGTCGACGTCCTCGGCGCGCAGCAGCCGCTCCTTGGCCGCCGCCCCGAACACGTACTCGCCCAGCGACCCGTCCGACCGGGTCACCCGATGGCAGGGGATCAGCAGCGGCACCGGGTTGCGGCCCAGCGCCGACCCGACCGCCCGCACCGCCTTCGGACGGCCCGCGCGCCGCGCCACCCACGCGTACGGGCGGGTCTGCCCGCGCGGGATCGTCGCCGCGGCCCGCAGCACCGCCGCCTCGAACCCGCTGAGCCCGCGCAGGTCCAGCGCGAGGCCGCCGAGCCGCCCCGTCCGCAGCGCCGGGACCAGCCCGGCGGGCGGCGCGTCGGCGGGCAGCAGCGGCCGCGCGAACCGCTCCCGGAACGACGCGGTGAACTCCTGCTCGTCCAGCCCGGCCCGCACGTACGCCACACCGCGGTCGGTGAACGCCACCCGCAGGTGCTCCAGCGGCCCGTCCACCTCGACGCGGCGCGCGGCGATCCGGTCCAGCAGCGCGGGCGGCGCGTCGGCGGCGAGCCCGGCCAGGCCCTCCAGCAGCGCGTCGGACGCGGGATCGATGCCGTTCATCGGGCACCCCCTTCTTCCTGATCCTGGTGCAGGCGGCGCAGGCGCGCCAGGCCGCGGGAGACGTGCGACTTCACGGTGCCCTCCGGCACTCCCATCACCTCCGCGATCTCCGCGACCGGGAGGTCGGTGACGTGCCGCAGCACCACCGCGGCGCGCTGCGCGTCCGGCAGGGCCGCCAGCAGGTCCGCCAGCTCCCGCCCGGTCTCGTGCCGCGCCGCGGCGTCCTCCACGCCCTCGGCGGGGTCGGGCGGATCCGGCGCGTCCTCCAGCGGACCCGGCGGCGGCTTGCGCGCCGCCGTCCGCAGCCCGTTGCGCCACACGTTCGTCAGGATCGTCAGCAGCCACGCCCGGGGCCGCAGGTCCGCGATCCGCTCCGGCCCGTACCCGCACAGCGCCCGGTAGGCGCGCAGGAACGCCTCGGCGGACAGGTCCTCGGCCTCCGCCCACCGGCCGCACAGCCGCAGCGCGGTGGAGAACACCGGGCCCCGGTACGCCTCGTACAGCACGGCGAACCCGCCGTCCAGGTCGCCGGACAGCGCGGCGACGACCCGCGCGCCCGCGGCGTCGCCCCCGCCCTCGGCGTTCCCGCTCCCGGGGGCCCCGGCGGGCCGGATCGAAACCTCGTCGGTAACCGTCACATCCCTTTCAACACCGCCGCCGCCCGGCCCGTTGCAGCCCCGCGCCTGGCCACGCACCCGGCCCGGGGCCGGGTCAGGGGAGCGGCAGGGGAGCGGCCGGAAAGGGTCAGCCGAGCCAGCCGGGACGGATCATCCCCGACTCGTAGGCCAGCACCACCAGCTGCGCCCGGTCCCGCGCCCCCAGCTTGGACAGGATACGGCTGACGTGCGTCTTCGCGGTCGCCGGCGACAGCACCAGCCGCTCGGCGATCTCCTCGTTCGACAGGCCCTGCGCGACGAGCTCCAGCACCTCCCGCTCCCGCGCCGTCAGCGCGTCCAGCTCCACCGACGGCGGCGGCGCGGTGATCCGGGACGCGAACTCGGCGATCAGCCGCCGCGTCACCGCCGGCGCCAGCAGCGCGTCACCGCGCGCCACCACCCGCACGCCGTGGATCAGCTCCGGCGGCTCGGTGTCCTTCACCAGGAACCCACTGGCCCCCGCCTTGATCGCGCCGTACACGTAGTCGTCCAGGTCGAACGTCGTCAGGATCACCACCCGGACGTCCGCCAGGGCGGGGTCGGTGACGATCCGCCGGGTCGCCTCCAGCCCGTCCAACACCGGCATCCGCACGTCCATCAGCACCACGTCCGGGCGCAGCTCGCGCGCCAGCCGCACCGCCCGCTCGCCGTCCCCGGCCTCGGCGACGATCTCGATGTCGTCCTCGCCCTCCAGGATCGAGCGGAACCCGGCCCGCACGAGCGTCTGGTCGTCGGCCAGCGCCACCCGGATCACGTGTCCTCCCGCATCGCCCGCCCGGCCTTCCCGTCCGCCACCTGTTCTCCCGCTCCCTCGTCGTCCCCTCGGCGACCGGCCGGGGCGTCCAGCGGCAGCCGCGCCCGCACCCGGAACCCGCCGCCGGGGCCCGGGCCCGCGGTCAGCTCGCCGCCGACCGCCACGGCCCGCTCCCGCATGCCGCGCAGCCCGTTGCCGCCCTTCGGCACGCCCGCCGGCCCGTCCTTCTGCCCGTCCGCCGCGGTGGTGCCGCCGGGCGGGCCCGCCCCATCATCGTCGATCTGCACGATCACCGCGTCCGCGGTACACCGCACCTCCACCGTCACCGTCTCCGCGCCCGCGTGCCGGACGACATTGGTCAGCGCCTCCTGCACGATCCGGTACCCGGCAAGCCCGACCGGCGCCGGCACGGCCGCCAGCCGCCCACCGCCCTCGCCGATGCCCGTGCCTGCGCCGTCGCCGGTGCCGGTGCCGTCAGCGGCGGCGAGGTCGCCGGCCCGCCGCACCCGCAACCCTGCAGCCGCCGTGCGCTCCAGCAGCTCACCGACCCGCGCCAGCGACGGCACCGGCTCCACCGGCCCCGCCCCGCCGCCGGGCTCGTCGACCTGCCGCAGCACCCCCAGCACCCCGCGCAGCTCCCGCAGCGTCTGCCGGCTCGCCGCCTTGATCGCATCGAGCGCCGCGTACGCCCGCGCCGGATCGTCGCGCCGGTGCAGCGCCGCCGCGGCCTGCACGTTGATCAGCGAGATCTGGTGCGCCAGCACGTCGTGCAGCTCCCGCGCGATCCGCAGCCGCTCCTGCGCCGCCCGCCGCAGCGCCTCCTCCTCCCGGCCGCGCTCGGCCGCGGCGGCGCGCCGCTCGGCCTCCTCGACCCGGATCCGACGCCCCCGCACGTACTGCCCGATCCCGACCGTCACCAGCAGCGCCAGCGACAGCGACGCCACGCCCCGCGCGTCGGCCACCGCGTCCGGGTCGCCGCCGTCCCCGCCCCGCACCGCCGAGGTCGTCAGGAACCCCGCGTTCACCACGATCACCGCGCCCAGCGGCACCGCGAGCCGGCACTGCACCGCGGCGTTGAACAGCGCCACCAGGAACACGAACGCGATCGGCCCGTCCGGATACCCCAGCGGGTAGTACAGCGGCGGCACCACGGTCGCCGCCACCAGCAGCACCACCGGATGCCGGCGCCGCCACACCAGCGCCAGCGTCGTCACCGCGATCAGCGCCAGCCCGCCCGGCCACAGCGGACGGTCCCCGGGCTTGGCCGCGACCGCGCTCATCACCACCGTGACCACCAGCGCGGCCACCGCCGGCACCACCTCGCCGGCCCGGCCGCGACCCCACCCGCGGCCCCATTCCTCCCGGGACCGCGGGGGCCACGCCCGCGACGGCCGCGACGGCGGGCTCGGCGGAGCGGGCCGCCCGGGACGCGGCGAGGGCACGGTCACCCGCCCACCGTAGCGGCCCCTGACTTTCGGCAGTATCACCGCAGATCACCGGCTTGTACCGTGGGCCGGGTGAACGACCCGGCCACCACCGTCCCGCGGCGCCCGGGGGAGCGGGACACGGCCGCCCCCGTGCCCGTGCCCGTGCCCGCCCGCCCGAGCGGCGCCCGCGCCGCCCGCGTCTCCCATGCCGCAGGCGCCGCGCTGCGCGCGGCCCGCGCGGAGACCCGCGCCGCCCTCCACCGGCCCCGCAGATCCCTGCTGGTCAAGGACATCGCGCTGTGGGCGGTCCTGGCCCTGCCCGCCGGGTTCGACCTGGTCTCACCGCTCCAGCCGACCGCACCGTCCTGGTGGCTGCGGATCGCCGCGCTCGGCGTCCTGGCCGCCGCCGTCGCGATCTCCCGGACCCGCCCGACCGCCGCGCTGCTCACCGCCATCGCGCTGATCGCCGTGCACGGCAACTTCGTCTTCGCGATGCCCGTCATGTCCTACCTGACCGGGCTGCGGACGCCCCGCGCCCGCCCGGTGCTGTGGGGATTCACCGCCGTGTTCGCCGCCGGCACCCTACTCAACATCGCCCGCGGCATCGACGTCACCACCTGGTTCCCGCTGACGCTGTGGCTGGTGCTGCTCGGCGTCCTGCCCTGGCTCGTCGGCCGGTACTGGCAGCAGTACCAGGAACTCCTGCACGCCGGCTGGGAACGCGCCGACCGCCTCGAACGCGAGCAGCGCATCACCGCCGAACGCGAACGCCTGCGCGAACGCGCCCGCATCGCCCAGGACATGCACGACTCCCTCGGCCACGAACTCGCCCTCATCGCCGTCCGCGCCGGCGCCCTGCAGGTCGCGCCCGGCCTCGACGACCGCCACCGCGCCGCCGCCGCCGAACTGCGCGCCGGCGCCGCCGACGCCACCGAGCACCTCCGCGAGATCATCGGGATCCTCCGCGACGACACCGCCCGCCGCGCCGCGGCGGGGGAGACCACCGCCCCGGCCGCACCGGACGCCGCCGCCCGGCCCGTCCATGAAAGCGTCCACGACCTCGTCGAACGCGCCCGCGCCTCCGGCGTCCCCGTCCGCCTGGACACCGCCGCCGGCCCCGCCCCCGGCCCGCTCCCGCCGATGATCGCGCTCGCCGCACACCGGATCGTGCAGGAGGCCATCACCAACGCCGCCAAACACGCCCCCGGCGCCCCGATCACCGTCACCCTCACCCGCCGCGCCCCCGCCACCGGCGACGACCCGGCCGCACCCGCGATCACCGTCACCATCGCCAACGACGCCCCGCCCGCCGGCCCCGCCCTGCTCCCGCCCGGCGGCGGCCACGGCCTCACCGGCCTCGCCGAACGCGCCCGCCTCGCCGGCGGCACCCTGCACGCCGCACCCGCGCCCGGCGGCGGCTTCACCGTCCGCGCCGTCCTGCCCGAGACACCGCCGCCCGGCCCCCGCCCCCTCGACGCCCCCGACGGCCCCTCCGAATCCGCACGCCACCTGGAACGCGAACGCCGCCAGGTCCGCCGCGGCCTCATCACCGCCATCGCCGTCCCCGCCGCCCTCATCGCCGCGCTCGGCGCCGTCATGCTCGGCTACTACGCCTACGCCACCCTCAACTCCGTCCTGCCGCCCGCCGACTACGCCGCCCTGCGCGTCGGCGACACCCGCGACCACGTCGAGCCGCTGCTCCCGCCCGTCCAGGCCACCGAGGCCGGCACCGTCCGCGCCCGCGTCCCCGAACCGCCCGGCGCCCGCTGCCGCTACTACCGCCCCACCGCCGACCTGCTCGGCACCGGCCACCTCTACCGCCTGTGCTTCAGCGGCGGCCGCCTCACCGCCAAGAACACCTACAGCACCGCCGACCCCGCCACGAAAGGCCCCGAGTGATCCGCGTCCTGCTCGCCGACGACGAGACCATGATCCGCGCGGGAGTCCGCGCCATCCTGTCCGCCGACCCCGGCATCGACGTCGTCGCCGAGGCCGGCGACGGCCGCGAAGCCGTCGACCTCGCCCTTGCCCACCACCCCGACGTCGCCCTCCTCGACATCCGCATGCCCCGCATGGACGGCCTCACCGCCGCCGACGAACTGCGCCGCGCCGCCCCCGCCACCGCCGTCGCCATCCTGACCACCTTCGGCGAGGACGACTACATCGCCCGCGCCCTCAGCGGCGGCGCCAGCGGCTTCCTGCTCAAGTCCGGCGACCCCCACGAGCTCATCGCCGGCGTCCGCGCCGTCGCCGCCGGCGCGGCGTTCCTGTCGCCCAAGGTCGCCCACCGCGTCATCACCGAGCTGTCCGGCGGACGCATGGCCGCCGGCGCCGCCGCCCGCCGCCGCACCGAAGGCCTCACCCCCCGCGAACGCCAGGTCCTCGCCCTGCTCGGCGCCGGCCTGTCCAACGCCGAGATCGCCGACCGCCTCCACGTCGTCGAAGGCACCGTCAAGGCCTATGTCAGCGCCATCCTCACCCGCCTGGACGTCAAGAACCGCGTCCAGGCCGCCGTCCTCGCCCACGAAGCCGGACTCGTCCACGACCGCACCCCCTGACCCCGCACCCCCTGACACCCGCACACCTTGAGCGCGACCTGGGGCCGCCGCACCGACCACGGCGCGACGGCCCCGAGCCCGCCCACGGGCGTGTCAGGCGTCCCGGCGCCGCAGCACCACCACACCGCCCCACAACGCCGCCACCGCCCACGCCGCCAAGATCGCCGCACCGACCCCCGCCGGATACGGGCCGTCCCCGTTCATGAAGTGCCGCCCCGCACCGCTCGGCAACGCGTCCGCCGCGTGCCGCCCCACGCTCGAACCGGCGTTCTCCAGCAGCATCGGCAGCACCAGCAGGAACAGGAACGCCGTCGTCAGCGTCCCCGCCGTGCTCCGCAGCATCGCCCCCAGCCCCAGCACCAGCAGGCACACCAGCGCCAGATACACCCCCGACTGCAGCGCGTCGTCGACGAACACCACCGCCCGCGACCGCCCCCACTCGCCCAGCACCGGACCGGCGACCGCCGTCCCCGCCACGCACAGCACCACCCCGGCCGGCAGCGTCACCGCCGCCAGCACCACCGCCTTCGCCACCAGCATCCGCCCCCGCCGCGGCACCCACTGCAGCGTCGACCGGATGCTCCCCGTCGCGTACTCACCGGTGATCACCAGGATCGCCACCGCCACCACCACGAACTGGACCATGTCCAGCGACGCGATCGCGACCCCGCTCACCGACACCACCCCCTGGTCGTCCGACGCCACCTCGTTGGTGTTGTTCGACACCGTCGACGACGCCAGGATCAGGCACATCAGCCCCATCAGCACGGCCGCGGCCGCAAGGCCCCACCACGTCGACCGCACCGACCACAGCTTCGTCCACTCCGCCGCGACCGCCCCCCGCAGCCCGCCGCCGGCCCGCTGCACCCCACCGGACCTCGCCCGCACCGTCGCCGCCATCACGCCTCCACCCCGGCCGCCGCACCCGCGCCGTACTCCACGCTCGTCCCCGTCAACTCCATGTACGCCTCCTCCAGCGACGCCTTCTCCTCGCTCAGCTCCAGCAGCGGAACCCCCGCCTCGAACGCCAGCCACCCGACCCGGTCCACCGGCAACCCCGTCACCACCAGCTCCTCCGCCGACACCCGCACCACCTCGACACCCCGCCGCCCGGCATCCCCGAACGCGACACCCCCACGCGGGGCGGCCTCGGGGTGAGCAGCCTCGAGGGGAGCGGCCCCGCGCGGGACGGCCTCCGCCTCCACCCGCGCCGCCAGCTCCGCCGCCCGCGGACTGCGCACCCGCACCGCGTTCCGCGAACTCGCCGCGATCACCTCCGCCACCGGCGCGTCCGCGATCAACCGGCCCCGCCCGATCACCACCAGCCGGTCCGCCGTCAGCTGCATCTCGCTCATCAGATGCGACGACACGAACACCGTCCGCCCCTCCGCCGCCAGCGACCGCATCAACCGCCGCACCCACAGCACCCCGTCCGGATCCAGCCCGTTCACCGGCTCGTCGAACAGCAGCACCCCCGGATCGCCCAGCAGCGCACCCGCGATCCCGAGCCGCTGCCCCATCCCCAGCGAGAACGACCCCGCCCGCTTCCCGGCCACCCCCTCCAGACCGACCAGAGCGAGCACCTCCTCCACCCGCCCCGCCGCGATCCCGTTGCTGCGCGCCATCGCCAGCAGATGCCGCCGCGCCGACCGCCCCGGATGCACCGCCTTCGCCTCCAGCAACGCCCCCACCTCGCGCAGCGGATGCCGGAACTCCGCATACCGCCGCCCGCCCACCAGCGCCGCACCCGCACTCGGACGATCCAGCCCCACGATCATCCGCATCGTCGTCGACTTCCCCGCCCCGTTCGGCCCGAGGAACCCCGTCACCTTCCCGGCCGCCACCTCCAGCGACAGCCCGTCCACCGCCGTCCTGTCCCCGTACCGCTTCGTCAGACCACGCAACGCGATCATCACACCGTCCCTCCGGTCCCGACATCTCGACAACGCCAGAACCTAGGCGGCGGGGGAGCGGCCCCACAGTGCCCGAACGCCACCCCCCGACCCCCACTTTCGGCAGGGAACCCGCACCCGCCCCGACGAACGGAACGGGCCGCCCCGGTGCCACCACCGGAACGGCCCGCCACACCCGCAGAGCGCTACGAACCCCGCCGATGATGCCGCCCCACCGCACCACCCGGCCCGCCGACGCCCCGCACGCCTCCCATCACGTCCGGCATCGTCACCGCCGCATCGTCCATCCGCGTCACACCCGCGGCACCCGCCGGCACCGGCCCCGCACCACCGAACCCCGCACCCACCGGCGCGCCCACCGGACGCACCCCCAGCAGCACCGCCGCCACCGGGAACCCCCGCAGGAAATCCACCAGCGGCTCGGCAGCCCGCACCAGCACCAGCGCCACCACCGGAGCCACCACCACACCCACACAGAACCCCGCCGCCACGTCATGCGGGTAATGCACACCCACGAACACCCGCGAGAACGCCATCAGCACCGCCAACGGCAGCACCAGCGGCGCCAGCGCCCGCCACACCACCACCAGCGCCGCCGCCGACGCCGCCGCGATCGTCGCGTGATTGCTCGGGAACGACCAGTCCCCGGGCGGCGGACACGACGCGATGTGCACCGCCCCCGACACCGCCCGGCACGGCCGCTCCTCCCGCAGGAAGTCCTTCGACACCTCACTCACCAGGTACGCCGCCACCATCGCGAACGGCGCCGACAACGCCAGCCCCATCGCCCGCGCGTCCAGGCCCCGCGCCCGCCACCAGCCCGCCACGAACAGCACCGCGAACAACAGAAGCCCCGCGTTCGTCCCCACGTCCGCCACCGAATGCACCCACGACGGCGTACCCCACGCCCACTCGGTGACGTCCCGGTACAGATGCACGCTGAAATCTGGCGCCTGCATGCTCTCCCTCACGATCGAGACGGCCGCCCGACACCCCATGGGATACCGGACGGACCGTCGAAGTTCACCCCACGTTCACCGTCCCGTAGAGCTTGGCACGTCCCGACGATCACCCGCTCCACAAACGCCGCGCATCACCCAGAAGTCGACCCGGCCCCCCACCGAAGACAGCCCTACCGCCCCTCCGCACGGACGACCCCGCCGCTACCGGCCCCCACCGCAGCACTACCGACCCCCAGGCAGGCGCCGCCGCTGGCACCACCGCCACCATCACCGCGGCGCCCCCGCGACCGGCGCCGCCGCACGAAACGCACCCCCTCCACCACACCCGTCACCGACAACGCCAACCCCAGCCCCACCGCCACACCCCTCACCGGATCGTCCTCGAACGCCGCACCGCCCACATAACCCAGCACCCCGCCGTACAACCCCCACGACACCGCCGCCACCCCCGCGAACACCGAGAACCGCCGCAACGGGAACCCCAGCGCACCCATCGACACCGTCACCGCCGTCCGCCCACCCGGCACGTACCGCGCCACCACCAGCACCAACCCGCCCCGCTCCGCCAACGCACCCCGCGCCCGCACCAGCGCCCCGTACCGCCGCGTCCCCGGCCGCGCCCGCCGCAGCAACCGCCCGCCCGGCCCCCGCCCCAGCAGGAACGCCACATGATCACCGGCGAACGCGCCCGCCGCCGCCGACACCACCACCAGCGCCAGATCCGGCGACCCCGACGCCGCATACACCCCGCCCGCGATCACCATGCTCTCGCTCGGCACCACGGGGAAGAACCCGTCCAGCAGCGCCACCGCGAACAGCACCAGGCAGAACCACGGCGACGACACCGCCGCACCCACCACATCCAAGATCGAATCCATGCCCCCGACGCTAGGAACCGCACCACCGCCCCCACATCCCCCGAAAGCCCACCACCACCCCCGACCTCCGACAGGGGGTCACACCACGCCGCTTACCACAACCAAAACCGATTCGCCCACCACGACGCCCGTCCACCACACTCACACCACGTGGGACACCTGCACATATTCGACATGGACGGCACCCTCCTCACCGGAACCACCGCCAACCTCCAACTCGCCCGCCACCTCGGCACCCTCACCGAACTCCACGCCCTCGAGGCCCGGTTCGCCGCCGGCACCCTCGACACCCGCGGCTTCTCCACCGAGATCCACCGCCTCTGGCACCACCTCACCCCCGACCACGTCGCCGCCGCCTACACCGCCAGCCCCTGGCTCACCGGCATCCCCGACGTCTGCGCCGACATCCGCGCACGCGGCGAACACTCCGCCGTCATCACCATGTCGCCCGACTTCTTCGCCCGCCACCTCCTCGACCTCGGCTTCGACCACGTCATCGCCTCCCGCTTCCCCCCGCTCCCGTTCACCGCCGCACCCCTCGACACCAGCGGCATCCTCACCCCCGACGACAAGGTCCGCATCACCGAAGAACTCCGCACCCGCCACGGCCTCACCACCGACCAATGCCTCGCCTACGGCGACTCCATGTCCGACGCGCCCCTCTTCCGCCACCTCAAGAACACCATCGCCATCAACGCCGACCACCACCTCGCCGGCATCGCCGCCCTCGACTACCGCGGCACCGACCTCACCGCCGCCTACACCCTCGCCCGCACCCTCCTCTGACCACCGACCGGGAGAGGGAGACGCCAGGGGAGAGGCCCGAGGGGCGGGCCCCGGGGGACAGGACCGGGGGACAGGCCGCCCCGCGCCTCACCCCCGCTCCACCGGCCCCAGCAACGGATGCACCCGCATCGCCGCCTCCAACTCACCCGGCAGCTCGTCCCGATACCGCCCCAGCGTCGACAGATCCGAATGCCCCAGCACCCGCCGCACCGCATCCATGTCCGTCGCCGCCGCCAGCAAATGCGTCGCCGTCGTATGCCGCAGCCCATGCGGCGTCACACTCCGCCGCCGCCCCGGCTCCACCCCCTCCAACACCCGATCGATCACCGCCTGCACATCACCCCGCGCCAACCGCCGCCCCCGCCACGACAGCAACAACGCCCGCGACTCCACCCCCCGATCCAGCAGCACCCGCCCCTCCGCCAGATACGCGTCCAACACCTCCACCACCGGACGCGGCAGCGGCACATCCCGCGTCCGCCCGCCCTTCCCGAAGATCCGCCAATACCGCATCCCCCCGTTGACGAAGAAGTCCTCCGCGTTCGCCCGCGTCAACTCCGACACCCGCGGCCCCACCGCCGCCAGCAACAGCACGATCAACCCGTCCCGCAACTCCGTCCGCTGATCCACCCGCCGCCGCGGCGCCGGACCCGCCTCCGCCAGCTCCCGCGCCGCCCCCAGCAACCCCTCCGCCTGCTCCACCGTCAACGCCCGCCGCTCCGCCCGCAACCCGCCCCGATGCTTCGGCCGCACCGTCACCGCCACCATCGGATCCAACTGCACCCACCCCGCCACCACCGCGTACTTGAAGAACGCCGACACCGACCTGCGGAACCGCGCCTGGGACGACGCGCTCTGCAACGCACCACCACCGTCCGCCCCCGGCACCCGCCCCCCGCGCCGACGCCCGTCCGGCTTGCGCGCGAACCCCAGCAGCACCTCATCGACGTCCGCCCCCGTCAGATCGTCCAGCACCCGATCCGCACCCGCCAGCTCCGCGAACGTCACCACGTCCCGCGCGTACACCTCCGCCGACGCCGGCGCCAACGCCCCCGTCGAACACTTCGCCCGGACCATCTCCGCATAACGGTCCACAGCCTCGGCAACGGTCACACGCTGAAGATCGGCAGGACGCACCCGCCGGACGCTACAACCCGCCACCGACAAAACCGCCCCCGGACGGGTACGACCACCGCACCCGGCACCCTGGGGGAGAGGAGCCGCCCGTGCGGATCGGCACATCCGGATGGCAGTACACCGACTGGCGCGACGTCCTCTACCCGTCCGGCGTCCCGCAACGCGCCTGGCTGCAGCGCTACAGCGAAGTCTTCACCACCGTCGAGAACAACAACGCCTTCTACCGGCTCCCCAAACGCGCCACCTTCGAAGCCTGGCGCGACACCACCCCGCCCGGCTTCGTCATGGCCGTCAAAGCCAGCCGCTACCTCACCCACATGAAACGCCTCAACGACCCCGCCGAGCCCGTCGCCCGCCTCATGGCCGCCGTCGGCGGCCTCGACGACAGACTCGGCCCCGTCCTGCTCCAACTCCCGCCCACCCTCCAGGCCGAACCCGACCGCCTCGACGCCTGCCTGCGCCGGTTCCCGGCCGGCGTCCGCGTCGCCGTCGAACCACGCCACCCCACCTGGTGGACCGACGACGTCCGCCGCGTCCTGGAGCACCACGGCGCCGCCTTGTGCTGGGCCGACCGCCTCGGCCGCGCCCTCACACCCCTCTGGCGGACCGCCGACTGGCTCTACCTGCGCTTCCATGAAGGCCCCGCCGACCCCTGGCCCCACTACGACGACGAGACGCTCCGCGCCTGGACCGACCGTCTGGACGGCGCCGACGACGCCTACGTCTACTTCAACAACGACCCCGGGGGAGCGGCCGTCCGCAACGCCCTGCGCTTCATCGACCTCACCGCCACGTGACCCGGTGCCGGGTCAGGAACGCGGCGCGTACATGATCAACGCGACCCCGGCCAGGCAGACCAGCGCGCCGGCGAGGTCCCACCGGTCCGGCCGGAACCCGTCGACGACCACGCCCCACGCCAGCGACCCCGCGACGAATACCCCGCCGTACGCGGCCAGGATCCGGCCGAAGTCGGGGGAGGGCTGTAACGTCGCCACGAACCCGTACGCGCCGAGAGCGGCCACCCCCGCCACGATCCACCACGGCCCGCGGTGCTCCCGCCAGCCCTGCCACACCAGCCACGCGCCGCCGATCTCCGCGAGCGCGGCCAGCAGGAACAGGGCGATCGAGCGCAGCACGGTCATGCCGATCACCCTAGAGAGCCCGCCGCCGCGAGCCGCACATGTCCTGTCTCGATGAACCTGCGAAGTGGCCACCGCTCTGAGCCGGGTATTTGGCAGGTCGGCTGTGTCAATCGGTAGTGCTGGCGTGCACGGCGATGATTCGCCAGCCGTGTTTCTCGTCGTAAATCCATGTGCGGGTGTATCGCATCCTGGCCGAGAACGGCGTCCCGGAGACGGTCCCCTCGACGGTGCCGAGAAACCAGGTCACCCCGGTGTGCCCGTCAGCGAGTACGGTCAGCTCTTCCTCGGCCACCTTCGTCAGCACCTGCGCCCGAGTGCGGTGCAGCTCCAGGTCGTCCGCCTTGGTCTGAACGTTGCCACCGAAGGTGAAGATCAGCCGATCATCCAGCAGCTGATCAAGCGCCTTGACATCTCCAGCCAGCTGTGCGGCTTGGAGTCGGTGCTCCGCCTCTCGCAAGTCTTCCATGAGGCCCACCCTTCCAGCGGGCGTCCTATCCACGCCAGGGCGTTCACGTTCGGCTGATCTTCGCAGGAAGCAGGTTCAGTGAGACAGCCGACCGGCTCGCGGCAGCATGACTGAGAACCGAGCAGGTTCAGCGAGACGGGACAGCACACCGCCCAACAAAGGACGAATCGAGACAAACTGCTTATACCGGACAGAATCCAGCTTCTGTCCGGTATGAGGTTGTAAAGACCACATACATCGCAAGTGGCACCGTGTGACGACCGCCCCATCGACCAGAGCACCGCGAGCGCCCCTTGATCATCCGCGACGTCCGCCCGGAGCGAGCGCCGACCCGGGCCGGGGAGCGGACCCACCTCGCGGGCCCGGGGCGGGTGAGAGAGGATGGCATGCCATGCCCGCATCAGATCGCCCGCCGCGGCTCGTCCCGCCGACGGCGGCGGTACGCGACTCGTTCCTCGCCGGCGAACGCGCCGACTGTCTCGCCGAGGGCGCCGACGACGACTGGACGCGCACGCTCGACGCCGCGGCCGCCGACTTCGAGGCGTTCGCCGCGCGGGTCCGCGCCGTCAGGCACCGCTGGGGCGTGCCGTACAGCACGTTCTGGTACGTGTCCGGCGAGCACTACATCGGCACCTTGATCATCCGGCACCGGCTGACGCCGCAGCTCGCAGACGTCGGCGGACACATCGGCTACCACGTGGTCACGCCCTGGCGCCGTCAGGGCCACGCCACCGCGATGCTCGCCGCCGGCCTGACCGAATGCCGGCGCCTTGGTCTGGATCGCGTTCTGCTCACGTGCGCCGCCGGCAACGAGCCGTCGCGGCGCGTCATCCTCGCCAACGGCGGCGTGCCGGACGGCCGCCGCCGGGGCGAGGACCGTTTTTGGATCGCCGTCACGCGCTGACCGTCGCACACACGGCGTTCTGGCGCCGCGTGCCCCTTTCGTCCCAGCTCCCATGGATGGTCGATAATGAGCATTATGTTAAGTAAGGGTCATCGGCCCGCCCCTCACCAGCCCGAAAACCCTTTGCCTGGACCGGCGGCGCGATCCTAGGCTCGCGCCCCATGCGCGCGATCACCGAACGCGACGTGCGGTCCTGCTTCGTCAACTGCTCCAAGGGCGACGCCAAGCGCCTCAACCTCCCCAAGGACTTCGCACAGTCGCCCTGGACCGACCTCGACTTCCTCGGCTGGCGTGATCCCAAGGCTCCCGACCGCGCCTACCTGATCGCCGAGAAGGACGACCGGCTCACCGGGATCGCGCTGCGCCTCGCGTCCGCGCCCGGCAAGGCACGCGGGTTCAACTCGACCAGCCTGTGCTCGTTCTGCCATACCGCGCACACCGGCGGCGGTGTCGCGTTGATGAGCGCCCGGCGCAGCGGCGATGCCGGCAAGCAGGGCAACACCGTCGGCCGGTACCTGTGCGCCGACCTGGCCTGTTCCCTTTACGTGCGGGGCATGAAGCAGACCCTGATGGGTGACGGCCACGACGACGGCGTCCCCCTTGAGGAGAAGGTCGCACGCATCAAGACGAACCTGGGCGCCTTCATCACCTCGATCACCACCTGAGCGCCGGTCACCCGCCCCTATCCCCTACGGCTGTTCGGCGGACTCGCGGGTATGGGCTCTCCCCCGGCTCAGGCGCTGAAGGTGACGTTCCGGGTTTCGGTGACCGCGGCTGTGCGGCCTGGTGCCGCGTGCAGGGAGCGCCAATAGAGGTTGGTGTGGGCGATGACCTGCTCGGGTCGCGGCGCGCCCCGCTCGCTCTTGTCCGGCGTGGTGTGGGCGTCTTCGACGAGGGTCACGTCGTAGCCGCGCGTGAAGGCGCCGTGGATGGTGGAGCGGATGCAGACGTCGGTCTCCGCGCCGGCGACGACCAGGTGGCCGATGCGGGCGTCGGTGAGGGCGCGGTCGAGGTCGGTGTCCTCGAAGGCGTCGCCGTAGGACTTGGCGACGAGCGGTTCGTCCTCGCGGCGTTCCAGTTCCGGGACGTAGCGCCAGGCGTCGCTTCCCTTCTGCAGGTCGGCGTCGGAGTGCTGGACCCAGATGACGGGCGCGTTCTGGGTGCGGGCCTTGGCCGCGAGTGCGGCGATGTTGGCGATGACGGTGTCGCGTTTGTGGGTGTCGGCCATGACGCCGTTCTGGACGTCGATGACGAGCAGGGCGGTGTTGGGGCGGTCGGGCAGTGTGGTCATGGCGGCGCTCCCCTGGTTCGGATGGTTCGGCGGGCAGGGTATTGGACGGCGCCGACAGTGTGGTGATGCCGGTGCTCCTCCCCCGGCCCCGAGGCGGCGGGGCGGCTTCTCCGCTGGGAGTAGGCGCGGCGGCGTCGTACATCTCGGGGCGTAGTGGGCGGGGGGTCGGTACGCGAAACGCGCAGTGCGGTTCGGGGCTTGCGCAGGATTCGCGGAGGGGGTGCGGGGCCGGAGGATCGTGTCGTGGTTTCCGGCGATCGTTCGTGGGGGTTGTGCTGATGGACCCGTTGGTGCTGGCGCGGGTGCAGTTCGCGTTGACGGCAGGTTCGCATTTCGTGTTCGTGGCGTTGACGTTGGGGCTGGCGACGCTGGTGGCGGTGATGCAGACGCGGGCGACGTTGTCGGGCCGTGCGGTGCATGCGCGGATGACGCGGTTCTGGGGCCAGCTGTACGTGGTGAATTACGCGGTGGGGATCGTCACGGGGCTGGTGATGGAGTTCCAGCTCGGGTTGAACTGGTCGGGGATGTCGCGGATGACGGGCGGGGTGTTCGGGGCGCCGCTCGCGCTGGAGACGATCGCCGCGTTCTTCGTGGAGTCGACGTTCCTGGGGTTGTGGATCTTCGGGTGGGATCGGCTGAACCGGTGGGTGCATCTGGGGTTGATCTGGGTGGTGACGCTGACGGCGTATCTGTCGGCGTACTTCGTGCTGGTGGCGAACGGGTGGATGCAGCGTCCGGTGGGTTACGAGATGCGGGACGGGGCGGCGCGGCTGACGGACGTCGGGGCGCTGCTGGGGAATCCGACGGCGGTGCTGGCGTTCGGGCATGTGCTGTTCGGGGGGCTGCTGACGGCGGGGTTCTTCATGGCGGGGGTGAGCGGTTACCACCTGCTGCGGCGGACGGCGGAGGTGGAGTTCTTCCGGCGGTCGATGCGGATGGGCCTGGTGACGGTGATGGCGTCGGTGATGCCCGTGGTGATCGTCGGGGGGATGCAGTACCAGTACTTGCAGCCGACGAAGACCGGTGGTGATGACGCGGCCGCGGCGGTGGCTGACTTCACGGCGCGGTTCGGGCCGGGCGACTACATGGCGCCGGGGCAGGCGGGCGTCGGTGAGGCGGTGATGACCGGGTTGTGGTCGCTGATGCTGCTGCTGGCGGTCGTCGCGCTGGTGAAGGTGTGGTGGGGGCGGTGGCTGGTGCGGGGCCGGGTGTTCCACGTGGTGATGATCTGCGCGGTGCCGCTCCCCTATGCGGCGATGCTGGCGGGGTGGATGTTCCGTGAGGTGGGGCGGCAGCCGTGGATGGTGTACGGGGTGCTGAAGACGCGGGACGCGCTGTCGCCCGGGGTGGGGTCGGGGACGTTCGCGGTGTCGTTCGCGGCGTTCACGGTGCTGTTCGCGGTGCTCGTGGCGGTGAACGCGTGGTTGCTGGCGCGGTTCGCGCGGCGGGGGCCGGACGGGGGTGCGCTGGGGGCCGCTCCCCCGGTGGCGCCGTCGGCGCCGGCGGTGTCGGCGACGTTCTGATGCTCGGTTTCGTGACGGTGCGACAGGAGTGTGCGTGATGGAGTCGTTGGCGGTCGTGCTGCTGGCGGTGTTCGCCGGCGGGTATCTGGTGCTGGCGGGTGCGGACATCGGGGTGGGGATGCTGCTGCCGTGGCTGGGGCGGGATCAGCGGGAGCGGCGGGTGGTGATCGCGTCGTTCGCGCCGTTCTTCCTCGGGAACGAGGTGTGGCTGGTGGCGTCGGCGGGGCTGGTGGCGGGGGCGTTCCCGGGGTTGGAGCACCGGTTGCTGGCGGATCTGTATCCGGTGGCGGCGGTGCTGCTGGTCGGGTGGGTCGTGCGGGACATGGGGCTGTGGCTTCGCGGGCGGGTGGACGCGGCGGGGTGGCGGACGGTGTGCGATGGGGCGGTGGTCGCGGGGAGTTGGGCGCTGGGGTTGGCGTGGGCGTCGCTGCTGGGGTCGGTGCTGGGCGGCGGGGGCGTGAATGCGGGGAGCGTGTTGGCGTTGCCGTTGGCGGTGGTGTTCGCGTGGCATGGTGCGGGGTTCGCGCGGTTGCGGCTGTCGGGTGAGCTGGCGGTGCGGGCGGCGCGGGGTCGTGGCCGGTATGCGGTGTCGGCGGTGGTGCTGGTGGTGGCGTTGGTGGTGGCGGGGTCGCGGTTGCCGTGGTCGGAGGTGGTCGCGGAGGGCGGCGGGTTGTCGTTGACGGCGGTGTCGGCGGGGGTGCTGCTGCCGTTGCTGGCGGCGTCGCAGGCGCTGGTGTGGCGGACGTTCTGGGGGCGTGTGGATTCGCCCTCGTACCTGTGAGCCGGGGGTCGGTGTGAAGGGTGTGGAGCGGCGGCTGCTGGGGCTTCTCCCCCGGCGGGTGCTGGTGGGGTTGGGTGTGCTGGCGGCGGGTCAGGGTGTGCTGCTGGTGGTGGCGGCGGGTCTGCTGGCGCGGGCGGTCGCGGGCCTGGATGCGGGGTTGTTGCCGTGGGTGGTGGCGGCGGTGGCGGGCCGGGCGGTGCTGGTGTGGGTGTCGTCGCTGGTGGCGGGGCGTGCGGCGGCCGGGGTGAAGCGGGGTTTGCGGGCGGGGTTGCTGGCGGGCGGGGCGGTGGACGCGGGGGCGCGGGTGACGCTGCTGACGCGGGGGTTGGACGCGGTGGACCCGTTCTTCACCGGGTACGTGCCGCAGTTGCTGGCGGCGTGCGTGGTGCCGCCGCTGGTGGTGGCGCGGTTGTGGGCGGCGGACTGGGCGTCGGCGGTGGTGGTGCTGGTGACGTTGCCGCTGGTGCCGGTGTTCGGTGCTCTGGTGGGGTTGCGGACGGCGGCGTTGACGGGGCGGCAGTGGGGGGCGCTGCATCGGCTCGGGGGGCATTTCCGGGACGTGGTGGCGGGGTTGTCGACGTTGCGGGCGTTCGGGCGGACGGGGCATCAGTCGGTGGTGGTGCGGGCGCTGGCGGAGGAGCATCGGCGGGCGACGACGGGGGCGTTGCGGGTGGCGTTCCTGTCGTCGCTGGTGTTGGAGCTGGTGTGCGCGTTGTCGGTGGCGCTGGTGGCGGTGCCGGTGGGGTTGCGGTTGCTGGACGGCGGGATGGTGCTGTCGACGGGGCTGCTGGTGCTGGTGCTGACGCCGGAGGCGTATCTGCCGTTGCGGGCGTTGGGGGCGCGGTTCCATGCCAGTGCGGAGGGGGTGGCGGCGGCCGAGGAGGCGTTCGCGGTGCTGGACGCGCCGTCGGCGCCGTCGGCGGGTGGGGTGGTGGTGCCGGCGGGGGTGCCGGAGATCGTGCTGGATCGGGTGACGGTGCGGTATCCGGGGGCGGAGCGGGCGGCGTTGGAGGAGGTGTCGTTGCGGATCGGTGCGGGTGAGCGGGTCGCGGTGACGGGGCCGTCGGGTGCGGGGAAGTCGACGTTGCTGCTGGTGGTGGCGGGTTTGGTGGCTCCGGTGTCGGGGCGGGTGCTGGTGGACGGGGTGGATCTGGCGGAGCTGGATCCGGTGGTGTGGCGGCGGCGTCTGGGGTGGGTGCCGCAGCGTCCGCATCTGTTCGCGGCGTCGGTGGCCGACAACATCCGGCTCGGTGATCCGGAGGCGGGGATGGAGCGGGTGGTGGAGGCGGCGCGGGCGGCGGTCGCGGACGGCTTCGTCGGGGAGATGCCGCGGGGGTATGCGACGGTGCTGGGCGAGGGCGGGGCGGGGGTGTCGTCGGGTCAGCGTCAGCGGCTGGCGGTGGCGCGGGCGTATCTGGCGGGTGGTCCGGTGATGCTGCTGGACGAGCCGACGGCGCGGTTGGACGTGGCCAGTGAGAGGGCGCTGGTGGAGGGTGCGGCGCGGTTGCTGGAGGGGCGGTCGGCGTTGGTGGTGGCGCATCGTCCGGCGCTGCTGTCGCTGGTGGATCGGGTGGTGCGGCTGCAGGACGGCCGCTTGTCGGGGCCTGCGTCGGGGCCTGGGGCGGAGTGCGTGCGGGCCGGTGCGGCTGAGGGAGGCAGGGCGGCATGAGGGGGCTGTGGGGCGCGGTGCGGCCGCATGCGGTGCGGCTGGTGGCGGCGGCGCTGGCGGGCGTGGCGGCGGAGGTGTGCGGGCTGGCGCTGGTCGCGACGGCGGCGTGGCTGATCGCGCGGGCGTCGCAGCGTCCGGAGCTGGCGGTGCTGTCGGTGGCGATCGTGGCGGTGCGGGGGTTCGCGCTGGCGAAGGGGTCGCTGCGGTACGTCGAGCGGCTGGCGGGTCATGACGCGACGTTGCGGGCGCAGGCAGAGCTGCGGGGGCAGGTGTTCGACGCGCTGGCGGCGCGGCGGCGGGCGGATGCGGGGCTGCGGGACGGCGGTGCGCTGACGCGGATGGTGTCGGACGTGGAGGCGGTGCAGGACCTGCTGCTGCGGTGCGTGCTGCCGGGGGTCGCGGCGGTGGTGTGCGGGGTCGTGGGCGTGGTGGTGTGCGGGTGGGTGGCGCCGGCGGCGGCCGTGGTGCTGGCGGTGGGGGTGCTGGTGGCGGGTCCGGTCCTGGCGTCGGTGGCGGCGCGGGCGGCCGGGGCGGGTGTGGCGGTGCAGGGGTGCGCGGTGGCGGCGGTCGCGTGGGCGGCGCTCGGGAGCGGCGCGGACCAGGTAGGGGCGGCGGTGGCGGGGTTGTCGGCGCTGGTGGCGGTGGAGGCGGTGCTGCCGCTGGCGGGGGCGGCGCAGCGGTGGCGGGAGGTGTGGCCGGCGGTGCGGCGGGTGGAGGCGGTGCTGGCCGCTCCCCCGGCGCCGCGTCCGTCGGGTCCGGTGGCGGTGCCGCGGGGGCCGCTGGCGGTGGAGCTGCTGGGTGTGCGGGTGTCGTACGCGGACGGTGCCGGCGCGGCGGAAGGTCGGGCGGTCGGTGGGGCGGGTCGGGTGCGGGCGGCGCTGGACGGGGTGGATCTGCGGGTGGAGCGGGGCCGGCGGGTGGCGGTGGTGGGCGCGAGCGGTGCGGGCAAGAGCACGCTGCTGGCGGCGGTGTCGGGTGAGGTGGTTCCGCAGGCGGGCGCGGTGCTGCTCGGCGGGCAGGACGCGGCCCGGTACGGCGGGGGCGGTGTCGGGGGCGTTGGGGGCGCGGTGCGGGGGTTGATGCAGGACGCGCACGTGTTCGCGGGGTCGGTGCGGGCGAACCTGCTGATGGCGCGTCCGGACGCGACGGACGGCGAGCTCGAGGCGGCGGCGCGGCGGGCGCGGTTCCTGGAGGTGGTGCGGGCGCTGCCGGACGGGTGGGACACGCCGGTCGGGACGGGCGGGCACGGGTTGTCGGGCGGGCAGCGGCAGCGGTTGCTGCTGGCGCGGGCGCTGCTGGCCGATCCGCCGGTGCTGGTGCTGGACGAGCCGGCGGAGGCGCTGGATCCGGTGATGGCCGACGCGGTCGTCCGGGATCTGCTGTCGGCGCCGGGCGGTGGGACGCTGCTGCTGGTCACGCACCGGTTGGCGGCGCTGGACGCGGCGGACGAGGTGGTGGTGATGGATCGCGGCCGGGTGGTGCAGCGGGGTCGTCACGACGAGCTGGTGGCGGTGCCGGGCCCGTACCGGGATCTGTGGGACGCAGAGCTGCTGGCCGCCTGACCCGCCCTCTCCCCCGCCCCGGCGCGACTCGACGCGACGCGGGCCGGGTGAACGGGGTTAGGTGAGGTCGCGCAGGGCGGCGGCGATCGCGGTGACGCCGTCGTCGATGGCCGAGGGGGCGGTGGCGGCGTAGCCGAGGACGAGGCCGGGCGGGGCGGGCCGCTGGGCGTGCCAGGACAGCGGCTGGGTCTTGACGCCGCGGCCGAGGGCGGCGGCGGCCAGGTCGGCGTCCCCGAGGCCGGGGCGGTCGGGGAAGGTGACCAGCAGGTGCAGGCCGGCGGCGGCGCCGTGGACGACGGCGCCGGGCAGCCGCGCGCGGATCGCGTCGATCATCGCGTCGCGGCGGGCGCGGTGGCGGCGGCGCAGCGTCCGCAGCTGCCGTTCCATCTCCCCCGACTCCATCAGGTCGGCCAGGACGAGCTGGGGCAGCGCGGCGTTGCCGAGGTCGGCGAAGCGCTTGGCGTCCACGAGCGCGTCGCGGTGGCGTGGCGGAGCGAGGACCCAGCCGGTGCGCAGCGCGGGCGCGAGCAGCTTGGAGACGCTGCCGGCGTAGAAGACGCGGTCGGTCAGCAGGGCGCGCAGCGCGGGGGCGGGGGGCCGGTCGTAGCGGTGCTCGGCGTCGTAGTCGTCCTCGATGATCAGGCCGCCGGCGGTGGCCCAGTCCCTCAGCTCGCGGCGCCGGGTGCCGGACAGGACGGTGCCGGTCGGGAACTGGTGGGCGGGGGTGAGCAGGACGGCGGGGGCGCCGGTGCCGCGCAGGGCGTCGACGCGGACGCCGTGGTCGTCGACGGGGACGGGCGGGGTGCGCATGCCCCAGTGGTCCAGGTGCTGGCGGGTGCCCAGGGAGCCGGGGTCCTCGACGGCGACGGTGTCGATGCCGGTGTCGCGCAGCACCTGGGAGAGCAGGCCGAGGGCCTGGGCGGTGCCGGCGAGGATGACGATGTCGGCGGGGTCGGCGCGGATGCCGCGGTTGCGGGCCAGCCAGCCGGCGACGGCGGTGCGCAGCGCGGGCGTGCCGCGCGGGTCGCCGTAGCCGAAGGACGGTGCCGCCAGTGCGGACAGGACGCGGCGTTCGGCGCGCAGCCACGCGGCGCGCGGGAAGGCGGCCAGGTCGGGGACGCCGGGCGACAGGTCGATGCGTGCGGGTGCTGCGCGCAGGACGTCGAACGCTTCGGAGCCGGGCCGGTCGGGGAACACCGGGCGCGGCGGTTCCGCCGGGCCGGGGCGGCCGGGAACGGGTGCACGGGCGGGGAGCGGCGGCGG
>NZ_JBEYYT010000099.1:0-26594 GCF_040645715.1 Spirillospora sp. NPDC046719
GGAGCGGCCAAGATGTAGCCCTGTCACCGCTGTTCGACGACACCGTCCATGACCAGGCTCCGGGCGTCGGACGGGGAGAACCCCCAGTCGACGAGGACCTCGTGTGAATGCGCGCCCGGCAGCGGGGGCGGGCCGGCGATCGCCGCGGGCGTCCGGTCGAAGCGCGGCGCGGGCGCCGGCTGGGTCACGCCGAAGGCCCGCGTGTAGGAGCCGCGCGCGACGTTGTGCGGGTGCCGGGCGGCCTCGGTGATGCTGAGCACGGGCGTGACGCAGGCGTCCGTTCCGTCGAACACCTCGGTCCACTCCTCGCGCGTGCGGGTCCGGAAGATCTTCGCGAACAGGCTCTTGAGCTCCGGCCAGTTGGCCGGATCATCGCGATCGGGCAGCTCGGAGATGTTCAGGCCGAGACCTTCCACGAGGACCGCGTAGAACCGGGGCTCGATCGGCGCCACGGCCATGTAGCGGCCGTCGCTCGTCTCGTAGCTGTCGTAGTACGGCGCGGCACCGTCGCAGAAGTTGCTGGCCGGCTCGTCGATCCAACGCCCCTGCGCCATCATGGAGTGGACGAGCGTGGTCAACGAGGCGACGCCGTCCACCATGGCGGCGTCGACGACCTGCCCGTGGCCGGACGCGCGGCTCTGCAGGAGGGCGCCCAGCACTCCGAAGGCCAGCATCAGGCCGCCCCCGGCGAAGTCGGCGATGAGACCGGGCGGCGTCGCCGGCGGCTCCGTTCCGCGGCGCAGCAGCGACAGCGCCCCGGTGAGCCCCTGGTAGTTGAGGTCATGCCCGGCCATCGAGGCCATCGGCCCGGACTGTCCCCAGCCGGTCATCCGGCCGTAGACGAGCCCGGGGTTGCGCTCCAGACACGCCTGTGGTCCGAACCCGAGGCGTTCCGCCACCCCGGGGCGGAAGCCCTCGATGAACACCTCGGCCCGCTCCACCAGCCGCAGCAGTGCGTCGAGGCCCTCACGGCGTTTCAGATCGATGGTGATCGAGCGCCGCCCGCGGCTCAGGGCGTACCGGTCGGCGCCCTCCGCCCGAGTGCCCGGCCGGTCCACCCGGACGACCTCGGCGCCGAGGTCGGACAGCAGCATCGCGGTGTAGGGCGCGGCCCCGAGGCCGGCGATCTCGATCACGCGCACTCCGGCGAGCGGCCCGGTGGGCCCCTGATTCGCCGGCCGCTCTTCCTCTCCCGCGCCGTCGGCGGCTTCTTCCGGGGCGGCCGCGGCCTCCGACTGTCCCTGCACGTGCACCCCTTACATGGTGGCGGTGACTTGCTATGATTAAGTTAAACTATATAACTATAGGCGCGAAGTGGTCCGGGTACGGGTGGAAGCGCCGGCGGGTCCGAGCCGGCCGCCCGCCCGGGCCGGCACGAGGAAATGGACCGCCATGACAGACGACTCCCGATCGCGTCGGCTCCTGCAGGAAGCGCGGCTCCCTGAGGTCCTGACGGCCGTGGTCGGAGGCAAGCCGCTCCCGCGAGGGCACGGCGCGCTGATGGACATCGACGACCCGGCCGAGGAGACGACCGTCGGCCGGTTCGAGGAGACGCAGGCCGGTGACGTCGCCGCCGCCGTCGAGGACGCGCACGCCGCCTGGCGCGGCTGGTCGCGGCTCGCCCCGGTACGGCGCGCCCGGCACCTGGCGGACATCGCCGCCAAGCTGACCGAGCACGCCGACCTGCTCGCCCGGCTGGAGTCGCTCGACTCCGGCAAGCCGCTCTCCCAGGCGCGGGCGGACATCGCCGCCAGCGCACGCTATTTCGAGTACTACGCCGGCCTCGCCGACAAGATCCACGGCGAGACGATCCCGCAGCCCGAGGGCACCTTCACCTACACGATCCGCGAGCCGTACGGCGTCGTCGCCCACATCACGCCGTGGAACGCGCCGCTCACCCAGATGACCCGCGGGGTCGCCCCGTGCCTGGCTGCCGGGAACACGGTCGTCGTCAAGCCGTCCGAACTGACACCGCTGACATCGGTCCTCGCGGCACTGCTCATGGTGGACGCGGGACTTCCACCGGGCGTGTGCAACGTCGTGCTCGGCCCCGGAGCCACCACGGGCGAGCAGCTGACCGGCCACCCGCTGGTGCGGCACATCACCTTCACCGGCTCGGTGGCAGGCGGGCGCCGGGTGGGCGCCGTGGCGGCGGAGCGGATCGTCGACGTCAACCTCGAACTCGGCGGGAAGTCGCCGACGATCGTCTGCGCCGACGCCGACCTCGACGCGGCGGCGCGGGCCGGCGCGCTCGCGGTGATCCGCAACTCCGGCCAGTCGTGCTTCGCGACGACCCGGCTCCTGGTCGACCGGGCGGTGCACGACGCGTTCGTCGACCGCCTGGCGGGGCACGTCGCGGGACTGTCGGTCGGGCACGGCCTTGACGACCCTGACGTCGGCCCGCTGATCTCGGCCCGCCAGCGGACACGCGTCCTCGACCACGTGGAGCGCGCCGTCCGCGACGGCGCCCGCATCGTCGTCGGCGGCGGCACGCCCGGGACCACGGAACGAGGCCACTTCGTCCTGCCCACGCTGCTCGCCGGCGTCACCAACGACATGCCGGTCGCCCAGCAGGAGATCTTCGGGCCCGTTCAGTCGGTGATCGCGTTCGAGTCGCTGGACGAGGCCGTCGAGATCGCGAACGACACCGAGTACGGGCTGTCCGCGGGCGTCTTCACCACCGACGTCGGCACCGCGCACCGCGTCGCCGCGGCACTCCAGGCGGGACAGGTGCAGGTGAACCGCTACATCGGCGCGGGGGTCGAGGTGCCCTTCGGCGGCTACAAGAGCAGCGGCCTGGGCCGGGAGAAGGGCACCGAGGCGATCACCCACTACACCCAGCTCAAGAGCGTCATCGTCGCCACCGCATGAGCGGCTCCACGGAGGGTTCGAACATGGCAGACAAGCCTGTACTCGGTTTCATCGGGCTCGGAGTGATGGGTTCGCGGATGTGCGCGAACCTGATCCGCCGATCGGACGCGAGCGTGGTCGTCTTCGACCCCGTGGCGGAGGCGGCGGACGCGGCCGCCGCCCTGGGCGCGCGCAAGTGCGGCGACGCCGCCGAGGTCGCCCGCGACGCAGAGATCGTCTTCCTGTCGCTGCCGAGCATCCGCGAGGTGGAGACGGTGTGCGCCGATCTGACCGGCGGCCCGGACCGTCCCCGGATCATCGTCGACATGAGCACGAGCGACGTCGGGCGGACGCGCGCGCTCGCGGCCCGCCTGAAGGGCGAGGGCGTCGCGCTCGTCGACGCGCCCGTCGCGCGCCTGCGTCAGGCCGCCGAGGACGGCACGCTCCTCATCACCGTGGGCGCCGACGAGTCGCTGTTCGCCGAGCTGAAGCCGTTCCTGTCCTGCATGGGCAGCGACATCGTGCACGCGGGCGGCACCGGCAACGGCCAGGTGATGAAGATCCTCAACAACATGGTGCTCTTCCTGAACATGAACGCGCTCGCGGAGGCGCTCACCATCGGCCGCGCGGCCGGGGTGGACGGTGCGCTGCTGTTCGAGACCCTCGCCCTTGGATCGGCGGACAGCTTCGCGCTGCGCAGGACCGCGACGGCGACGATGATCTCCGACGAGTTCCCGGTGCGCGCGTTCCCCACGAACTACGCCATCAAGGACCTCGCGCTCGCCTTGCAGCTCGCCCGCGACGAGGGCATCGACGTGCCCGCCGCGAGCCAGACAATGGCCCTGCTCGAACGCACCCGGGACGCGGGATACGGCGAGGACTACTATCCCGCGATGATCAAGCTGGTGGACGGCCGTGGCTGACCGCTCTCCGCTCCCCGAGTGGGAGGTCTGGGCACTGCGCCTGGGATCGGTGGATCGTCCCGCCCGCGACAACTTCCTGATGCCCTGCGCCCGCTCCGGCGCCATGCGCCTCGACTTCACCATGTGGGTCGCCCGCCATGGTGAGCGCACGGTCGTCGTCGACACGGGCTTCAACGAACACGCGGGCGATCGCCGAGGACGGCGTCTGGACCTGCGACCGGCCGAGGCCGTCCGGAGAGTGGGGGCGGATCCGGCGGCGGTCAGCGATGTCGTGCTGACGCACCTGCACTTCGACCACGCGGGGAACATCGGCGACTTCCCCGGTGCGCGCGTCGCCGTCCAAGCGGACGAACTGGCGTACACGACCGGGAAGGCGATGACGCACGAGGCGCTGAGCCACTTCTACGAACCCGATGACATCGTCGACGTCGTCAGGCGCGTCCACGCGGGAGACGTCCGGGTGGTCGAAGGCGACGCCGAGCCGGCCCCAGGGCTGGAACTGCACCTCATCGGCGGCCACACCCGCGGCCTGCAGGTCGTCCGCGTGCACACCCGCCGCGGGTGGGTCGTTCTCGCCTCCGACGCGCTGCACTACTACGCCAACTTCCAGGAGCGGAACCCCTTCCCGGCGATTCTCGACCTCGGCAGGCTCCTCGACGGCTACGAGCGCCTCGGGGAACTCGCGTCGAGCCCCGATCACATCGTTCCCGGGCACGACCCCGAGGTGTTCGAACGCTACGCCGATCCGCATGCCGGCCTCCCTGGTGGCGTGGTGGCCCTCCACACGCCTCCGGCGACCGTGCCGACCCACTGACGAAAGCTGGACAGTTTCATGGATTTCTCCCTGCCGACCGAGGTGGACGAGTTCCGCCGCTCCGTGGAGTCGTTCTCGACCGAGCGGCTGGCTCCTCAGGCCCACGCGCGGGCGCACTCCGCGGACTACCCGTGGGACGTCGCCAAGGCCATGGCGGACCAGGGCCTTCTCGGCCTGACCATTCCGGAGGACAAGGGCGGTCAGGGCGCCGGCCTGCTGGCGGCGATCACCGCCATCCAGGCGGTCGCCAAGGGATGCCCGCGCAGCGCCGATGTCGTCCAGGCGGGCAACTTCGGGGCCATCAGGACGTTCGCCGAGTACGCCACGCCCGACCAGCGCGAGCGCTACCTGCCCGGCCTGCTGGCAGGCGAGACGCTGATCGGCCTGGGCATGACGGAACCGGAAGCCGGTTCCGCGGTCACCGACCTGCGCACGTCGGCCACGCCGAAGGGCGACGGCTTCCTGATCAACGGCACCAAGATCTTTTCGACGCACAGTGCGGAGGCGACCGTCTTCCTGGTGTACGTCCGGTTCGGTCCCGGTGTGGGGGGCATCGGCTCCGTCCTGGTGGACCGTGACACCGAGGGACTGACGATCGGCGAGCCTTCGATGTTCATGAACGGCGAGCACTGGTGCCAGCTCTACTTCGACGACTGCTACGTACCGCCTGAGCAGGTCCTGCTGGGCGAAGGCGGCTTCAAGAGGCAGATCAGCGGCTTCAACGTCGAACGTCTCGGGAACGCGTCCCGGTCCATCGCCCTCGGGCGCTATGCCTTCGACCAAGCGACGGAGCATCTCAACACGCGTTTCCAGTTCGGCCGGGCGCTGGCGGAGTTCCAGGGCCTGCAGTGGATGTTCGCCGAGGCGGCCGTGAAGCTGGAGTCGGCTCAACTGCTGCTGCACCGGGCCGCGCTCGCGGGAGACCGGGACGGCATCCCCTCGGCCTACGACACCGCGGTCGCCAAGTTCGCGGCCAACCAGGCGGGCTTCGGCGCCGCCGACGTCGCCATGCAGGGCATGGGGGCCACCGGTTTCAGCACCGAGTCGCTGGTGGAGTACTGCTTCCGCCGGACACGCGGCTGGATGATCGCGGGTGGTTCGACGGAGGTGCTCAAGAACCGCATCGCCGAGCACGTGTTCGGGCGGCGCTTCAGCCAGCGGGGTGCCGCCTCATGAGCGCGGTGCCCCCCGGATCCGCGGCTCCCTCTTGGTACAACGCGCTACTCCACCCGGACACGGTCGCGATCCTCGGCGCGTCCGGCACCCCTGGCAAGACGACGGCGCGGCCACTGGAACACCTGCGTCTGCACGGATGGCAGGGCGACGTGTTCCCCATCAACCCCGCGCGCGACTCGGTCCTGGGAGAGCGGGCCTGGCCTTCGGTCCGGGCGCTCCCTGTGGTGCCGGACCACGTCCTGATCCTCACCGGCGCGGACCAGGCCGTGGAAGCGGTCCGCGAGTGCGCCGGGCTCGGCGTCAGGGTGGCCACGATCCTGGCGGACGGATTCGTCGACGGCTCGGCGGACGGGCCCCGCCGGCGGGCGGAGCTGCGCCGGATCCTGGACGGGAGCGATCTGAGGCTGCTCGGGCCGAGCAGCCTCGGCGTCGCGGCCCCCGGCAGCCGTTTCGCGTTCACCGCGAACGCGGCCTTCGCCGAACCCGACCTCGACGACGGCGGCGTGTTCGTCGCCTCCCAATCCGGTAGCGCGATCGGGGCCCTGCTCTCCCGAGGCAAGGAGATGGGGATCGGCTTTCGCGGCATGGTCTCCACCGGCAACGAGATCGACCTGACACTCGGCGAGATCTGCCTCGCCTCGGTCGACGATCCGCGTGTCCGAAGCTATGCGCTGTTCCTGGAGAACCTCACCGCCGCCGAGGACCTGCGTGCCTTCGCGCGCGCCGCGGCCGAACGCGGCAAGCCGGTCCTCGCCTACAAGCTCGGCCGGACCGAAGCCGGTGCGGACCTCGCGGTCGGGCACACCGGCGCGCTCGCGGGGGACGACGCGGTCGCCGACGCTCTGCTCAAAGACCTCGGCATCGCCCGGGTGCACACCTTCGAGGCGCTTCTCGAAGGCCAGAACCTCGCGGTCGGCCTGCCGATCCGTCCGGCCGGGGCGGCACGGACCCGGGTGTGCGTCGTCTCCACCACGGGTGGCGGCGGCGCCATGGCGGTCGACTGCCTGGCGGCGGCGGGCGCCGAGCTTCCCGGGCCGTCGGCGGAGACGGCGGAGAGGCTCGCACGCGCCGGCGTGAACGCCGGGGGCGGCGCTCTCATCGATCTCACCCTGGCGGGGACCCGCTACGAGGTGATGAAGGGCGCGCTCGAGATCGTGCTCTCGGCGCCCGAGTTCGACGCCGTGGTGGCCGTGCCGGGCAGTTCGGCACGCTTCCACCCCGAGTTGGCCGTGAAGCCCATCGTGGACAGCGGGGGCTCGGGCAAACCGCTCGCGGCCTTCGTCGTTCCCGCGGCGCCGGAGGCACTTCGGCTGCTGAGAGCCAACGGGATCGCCGCCTTCCGTACGGCCGAGTCATGTGCCGACGCCCTCACCGCGGTCTTCGATCGCCGGCCGCCGACCGACCGCGCCCACTGCGCGGCGCCCACAGGCTCCCCTTCCACGGTCTTGGACGAGGCGGAGTCGTACCAGGTGCTGGACGGCATCGGTGTTCCCGCCGCGCAGTACGCCGTGCTCGATACGCAGCATCTGCCCGGCGACCTGCCCGTGCCCGGACCGGCCGCCGTCAAGATCCTTTCGCCCGAGGCGCCGCACAAGTCCGATGTCGGCGGGGTCGTTCTCGGGGTGGCCGACGGTGAGGAACTACGCGTCGCCGCCGAGCGCATCCGGCGTTCGGTGCAGCAGCGAGTCCCCGGGGCCACGGCCGACCGGCTTCTGGTCCAGACGATGGTGCGAGGGCTCGGCGAAGCCCTCGTCGGGTACCGGTACGAACCAGATGTGGGACCAGTGGTGGTCCTGGCGGCCGGTGGCGTGCTCGCAGAGCTCTACCAGGACCGCAGCGTGCGGCCGGCCCCTGTCGATCTGGCCGCCGCGCGCGAGATGGTCGGGGAGGTCGTCGCCTTCCGCGCACTCAGCGGTTACCGCGGCGCGCCCCTCGGGGATCTCGACGCGCTCGCCGAAGCCGTGGTCTCCTTCTCCAGGCTGGCGGAGTCGGAAGGACCGCCGGTCCTGGAGGCGGAGGTCAATCCCCTCATCGTGTTGCCGCAGGGAGCGGGTGTCGTCGCGGTGGACGCGCTCGTGCGCCGTGAGATGGAGGGCTGACCCATGGTGCCGGCCAAGACCGTTGCCCAAGAGCTCGCGGCGCTGGCGACGGCCATGAGGACGATGCCGCTGAGCACGAATATCGCCGACGCCGCCGAACGGGCGCTTCTGGACTGGCTCGGCGTCACGCTGGGCGGCAGCCGTGCCGCACCCGCCGCGGCGCTGACCGGTGGACTCGGGCCCCTGGCAGGACCGAGCCGCCTCCTTGGTGGTGGAACGGCGCCGCCTCCCATCGCCGCGCTCATCAACGGCACCGCCGCCCACACCTTGGAGCTCGACGACATCTATGCCCCGGGGCTCTTTCATCCCGGGGCGCCGATCATCGCGGCGGCCCTCGCCGTCGCGGACCAGGCGGGCGGTACGGGAGACGGCCTGCTGCGCGCCATCGTCACGGGATACGAGGTCGGTTGCCGGGTCGCCGCGGATCTCGGCCCGGAGCACTACCGGAACTGGCACACCACGGGCACGGCCGGGAGTATCGGCGCCGCGGCGGCGGCCGCGGAGCTCCTGGGCCTCGACGAGCGGGCCGTCGCCCATGCGCTCGCCCTTTCGGCCACGATGGCGTCCGGTCTCCAGCAGACCTTCCGCGGCGACGCCATGGGCAAGCCCCTGCACGCCGGCAACGCCGCCCAAGCCGGAGTCGTGGCGGCGATCCTCGCGCGGGGCGGAGTGACAGGTGCACCGGACGTGCTGGAGGGTTCCGCGGGCCTCGGAATTGCGACCGGGGGAGCGGTGTCCGGCTGGGAGACCTGCCGCGCGCCGGCCGGCCGCGAGTTCGCCGTCGAGTCCATCACCGTCAAGCCGTACCCGTGCTGCGGCCACGCCTTCGCCGTGATCGACGGCGTACTGCTCCTCCGGGAGCGCGGGCTGACGGCCGCTGACGTGGGGCGATTGGAGATCGGCACGTACGCGGCGGCACTCGATGTCGCGGGCATCGCCTGCCCTGCGACGGTGCCGGAACGCCGCTTCAGCATCCCCTACCTCGCCGCTGTGGCACTGACCGAGGGCGCCGTCACCGAGGAGTCAGTCGAGCGAGACAGGCAGGACGGGAGGTTCTCCGAGCTCGCCGGGGCGGTCACGCTGAAGGTCGATCAGGCCTTCGAGGAGCGGTTCCCGAGTCGGCGCGGTGCCCGGGTGACGGCCGTGATCCGCGACGGCCGCCGGATGACGGCGGAGATACCCGATCGCTCGGGGAGCCCGCAGAGCCCGCTGCCGAAGGACCGCATGGAGCAGAAGTTCCTCGCCGCCGCCACGGCGGTGATGGGGACGCGAAGCCGTGACCTGTTGGATCAGGTCAGAGGGCTGCGCCACGGCGGGCTCGTCTCCGATCTCTTCCTCGGCGGGCACGAGTCCGACACCGCCTGATGACCGAAACGCCCTGTGCCCCGGCCGCGCCGAATCCGGTCCGGGGCACAGGAGCTTCTTGGTGAGGCCCCGCGTGCGGAGCCCAGCGGAAGCCGCCCTGTCAGCGCTTGTCAGGCAGCAGCCCGATCGGGCGGCCGGCGGGCGCGGCTCCGTACAGCTGCGGCATCGCCTCCACCAGTTCCTCCGCGGTCACCGGGCCGTCCGCCCGAGCGTGGTGGGTGGCGGAGATCGCCCAGGACTGCATGCGGTTGACCTTGTCGCCGTCGATCCGCAGGACCTGCCCGGTGAGCCAGCCGGCGGCGTCGGAGGCGAGGTAGACGACCGCGCCGGAGGCGTTGGCCGGGTCGAGCGGGTCGAACCCCTTCGCACCGGAGTCGCCCTCGCCCAGCATCTCGGCCGTCATGCGGGTGGCGGCGATGGGGGAGATGGCGTTGACCGTGACCCCGTAACGGCGCATCTCCATGGCCGCGATCGTGGTCAGGTTGGCGATGCCCGCCTTGGCGGCGCCGTAGTTGGACTGCCCGACCTGGCCGAACAGGCCCGTGCCGGAGGTGGTGTTGATGATGCGGCCGGCGACCGGCTCGCCGCGCTTGAACGCCTCCCGCCAGTAGGCGCACGCGTGCCGGGTGAGCCCGAACGTGCCCTTGAGATGGACGGCGATCACCGCGTCGAAGTCCGCCTCCGTCATCGAGAAGATCATCCGGTCGCGGAGGATGCCGGCGTTGTTCACCACGATGTCGAGCCGGCCGAACTCCTCGACGGTCGAGGTGACGAGCGCCTCGGTGGCCTGCCAGTCGGCGACCGAGGCCGCGTTGGCGACGGCGCGTCCGCCGAGCTTGGTGATCTCGGCGACCACCTCGTCCGCCGGGGACTCCTCGGCCTGCTCGCCGTGCAGGCCGGCGCCGAGGTCGTTGACGACCACGGCGGCACCCGCGCGGGCGAGCGCAAGGCAGTGCTCGCGGCCCAAGCCACGGCCGCCTCCCGTGACGATGGCGACCTTTCCATCCAGAAGCCCCACGAGTGCTCCTCCCCTTGCGTTGACCTGCGACCGATCTTATAAGCTTAATTATCTTACTGTATGACGATGATGCCCGCCATCGCCCCTCTTGTCGGCGATAGTTAAATAGGATAGATGTTTTAGAGGAAGGAGGTGGCATGTGAAGGTCGGTCTCTGGTTCGACCTGCGCAACCCACCCGGGTGGCGGAGGGATCCGGCGCGGTTGTACGCGTTCACGCTGGAGATGTGCGAGGAGGCGGAACGGCTGGGCGCCGACTCCCTCTGGTTCTCCGAGCACCACGGGTTCGAGGACGGCTACCTCTCCCAGCCCCTCACTTTCGCGTCCGCGGCCGCCGCCCGCACGAAACGGGTCCGGCTCGGAACGGGCATCCTCGTCGCCCCGCTGCGCAAGACCGTCCAGCTGGCGGAGGAGGCGGCCGTCGTCGACCTGGTCAGCGGAGGCAGGCTCGATCTCGGGCTCGGCGCCGGTTACCGGGCGCCGGAGTTCGAGGCGTTCGGGGCCGACATCAGCGCGCGCTACCGCACTCTCGACGCCCAGGTGGGGGAGTTGCGGAGGCTCTGGGGCGAGGGCGGCGTCACGCCTGGCCCGGTCCAACAGCGACTGCCTGTCTGGCTCGGCTACCAAGGCCCCAAGGGCGCCGAGCGGGCCGGGCGGATGGGGGAGTGCCTTCTGACGGCCAACGGGGAGTCCTGGCCCCACTACCGGGACGGCCTCGTCGCGGGCGGGCACGATCCGCGAACCGCGCGCATGTCCGGCGGCATCGAGGGGTTCGTCACCGAGGACCCCGAACGCGATTGGGCGCTCGTGGCCCCGCACGTCGCCTACCAGTTCGACAGCTACCGCCGCTACATGGTGGAAGGCACCGGACGCCCCGTGCCTCGACCCGTGGACCCCGACCGGCTGCGGGCGCGCACACCCGGTGCCCCGCTGTCCTCCTTCCTCTTCGACACCCCGGAGAACGTCGCCGCCGGTGTCAAGAAGTACGTGGCCGGAGCACCGGTCGAGACCGTCTGGTTCGGCGCGTCCGTCGCCGGGATGCCCGAGGCCGCCGTCGCCCAGCACGTCAACGTCATCTGCAACCGGCTCCGGCCGCTGCTCCAGAACGCCGGCTCTCCGGCCTCGGGGGCCGGTGGCGAGGGCGGGGCCGACCAAGGGGGGACCGCACGATGAAGAGGCTCCAGGACAAGATCGCGATCATCACGGGGGCCGCATCCGGGATCGGCGCCGCGACGGCGCGGCGCGTCGCCGCCGAGGGAGCGCGGACGGTGGTCGCCGACCTGAACAAGGACGGCGCGGCCACGGTCGCCGAGGAGATCGCGGCCGCCGGCGGGACGGCCATGGCCGTCGAGGTGGACCTCGGGGACACCGACTCGGTGCGAGCGATGATCGCGAGCACGGTGTCCGCGTTCGGCGGTCTCGACGTCCTCCACAACAACGCCGCGGCGACCCACCTCGCGGCCCGGCGGGACCTGCCGGTCGCCGAGGCCGATCCCGCCGTCTGGGACGAGACCATGCGCATCAACCTCAGAGGCACGATGGTCGCCGTCCAGGCCGCGGTCCCGCACATGATCGCCCGGGGCGGCGGCTCGATCATCAACACCTCGTCCGGGTCCGGACTCGCCGGTGACCTGCGCAACCCCGCCTACGGCGCGTCGAAGGCGGCATTGATCAACCTGACCTGGTACGTCGCCACCGAGTTCGGCAAGCAGGGCGTCCGCTGCAACAGCATCACGCCCGGCTTCATCGTGACCGAGGCCAGTTCCGGATCCGCGCACGGCGAGATCCAGGACACGATGCTGCGCCACCACCTCACCCCGCGGCTCGGCAAACCCGAAGACGTCGCGGCCGCGGTCGTCTTCCTCGCCTCGGACGAGGCCGCCTTCATCACGGGACAGACCCTCGGCGTGGACGGCGGCCTGCTCGTGCATCAGCCCTACGTCGCGGACATGCGACGCGATTGACAAGAGGCCGCGGACGCGGCCTCCTCCCGATCCCACCCCCTTTGAGGAGAGACCGATGGTCACCGTCGACGTGGAGTTGCACAGGAGCAAGGCGGCGAATGATCTGCCACGGCCCCGTCTGGTCATCGGGGGCGAGGACGTCCTCGAGGCGAGCGGCGGCGTCCACGACCACGTCAATCCGGCGACCGGCGAGGTGCAGGCGCAGATCCCGATCGCCGGGGCCGCGGAAGTCGACCGGGCCGTGACCGCGGCACGTCGTGCGTTCGAGGAGGTCTGGGGCCCGATGCGCCCGGCGGAGAGGCGCCGCCTGCTGACCCGCTTCGCCGGCCTCGTCCGCGAGCACATCGACGACTTCGCCGCCATCTGCCCGCTGGAGAACGGCGTTCCGATCGGCGGCTGGGCGGAGACGGTCGGCCCGCACGTCGCGGAATGGACCGAGTACTACGCCGGCTGGGCGGACAAGATCGAAGGCAGCGTCGGCGCAGCCTACAGCCCGCACGAGTTCATGGAGTACACGGTGGCCGAGCCCTACGGGGTGATCGGCCACATCATCACGTGGAACTCCCCGGCGCTCTCCCTGGCGATGAAGGTGCCTCCGTCGCTGGCCGCCGGGAACACCGTGGTCATCAAGCCCGCCGAAAGCACGCCCTACTCGGCCCTTCTGTTCGCCGACCTCGCCCGTCAGGCGGGGATCCCCGACGGCGTGATCAACGTCGTCACGGGCCTGGCCGAGGCGGGCGAGGCCATGGTGACCCATCCGGGGATCGACAAGATCTCCTTCACGGGCGGCCCGGCCACCGCCCGCCGCATCATGGCATCGGCCTCGGCGGGTCTGAAGCCGGTCGTGTTCGAGCTCGGCGGGAAATCGGCCAACCTGCTGTTCGCGGACGTCGATCTCACCACCGTCGGTCCGTACTGCACGGCCTTCGCGATGAGCAACTCGGGCCAGGGGTGCGCGCTGCCGACCCGGCTGCTCGTCGAGCGGCCGATCTACGACCAGGTCGTCGAGATGGCCGCGGCCGTCGCGGCCGGGCTGGCCGTCGGCGACCCCCTCGATCCCGCCACCTACATCGGCCCGCTGATCAACGCCGCCGCGCGCGAGCGCGTCGAGGATGTGATCGAAAAGGCCGTCGCGGAGAAGGCCGGGCGGCTGGTCTTCGGAGGCGAACGCATTCAGGCGGAGGGCTTCTTCGTCGCGCCCACGGTGTTCGCCGACGTCGACAACAAGAGCGAATTGGCGCAGAAGGAGGTCTTCGGTCCCGTTCTGGCGATCACGCCGTTCGACACCGAGGACGAAGCCGTGGCCCTGGCCAACGACAGCGAATACGGCCTTTCCGCCTACATCCAGTCCGCGAACGTCGACAGGGTCAATCGTCTCGTACCGCGCCTGCGCGCCGGGACCGTGTACGTCAACCCTGGTCCGAATCCGATCACGTGCGCGGGAACGCCCTTCGGCGGCGTCGGGATCAGCGGGTTCGGCCGTGAGGGCGGCAAGGCGGGACTCGACGAGTTCATTCGCGTCAAGGGAGTCGGCGTGGGGCGCCTCTGACCTGATCAAGCAGCGCGCCGGGCGGCCGTGACCGGCCTTCCGCGCCGCCGTACGGTGAGCGATCTCCTCATCATTGTCAGTGTCCGATTTCGGTGTTAATGTCGGGCCATATTCAAGCCGAACCACCCCCCTTGTCGCGGCTTGCGGATGGTGAATCATGAGGAGCTCGGACCTGCGGACGGCCTTCCGGGGAGTCGACTGGAGCGTGTCCACGGCGGCCGCCCTCGCGGCCCCCGAGGACATGTCCTCCGGACCCGCCTCGTCCGGCCCGGCGCGCCAGTGGTCTCTCGATCTGGCCACCGTGGTGGGCGAGGTCTCTCCCTCACCTCAAGTGATCGTCGGCTGGCCTCACCTCCAGCCCGAAGGACCGGGCTCGTGGGACTCCGCGGCGCTCGACCGGTGCGACCGGAGGCTCGATCTGCTGCTGGAGCAGGGGGACAGGCCGGGCCTCACCCTCCTGCACGTCGACATGCCGGCATGGGTCGACGTCTCGGACGGCTGGCTGAACCGGGACACCGCGCTGCGCTTCGCCGATTTCGCGGCGGAGATCGCGGAGCGTTTCGGTGATCGCGTTCACCGGTGGACGACCGTCAGCGACCTGCTCGTCCACTCCATCGCGGACTACGTCGCCGGAATGCTGCCGACCGGCCGGGGCGTCGGCATGCGCGGGCTGGTCGCCCTGCATCACGTGCTGCTCGGCGCCGGCCTCGCGACGCGGGCCATCAAGAGCGCGGACGACGGCGCCGAAGTGGGCACCGCGATGACCTTGGTCGGCGGGTACGCGGCCACGGACGATCTCGCGGACCGTGTCGCCCTCAACCACATGGAATGCTGGGCCTACCGGCTGTTCCTCGATCCCCTGCTCCTCGGGCGCCACATGGCCGATGAGAATGACCGCTCTCCCGTTGAGGAGACCGGTTGCGTCAGGGACGGCGACATGGCGGTCATCTCGGCTTCCCTCGACGAGCTGGGGCTCGTCTGGCACGTGCCCAGCAGGGTCGCGGCGCCCGAGAACCTGCCGAAGCTGCTTCCCGTGCGCCAGTGCTTCAGTGCGCTCAACGACGCGAACCGCGTCCTCGCGCCTCTGGGATTCGTGCTCGCTCCGATGGAAGAGGTGAAGACCACCGCCTACGGATGGCCGATCGTGCCCGAGGGCCTGGCGGACGCGGTCGCCGCGCTGTACGAGATCTACGGCGATGCCCTGCCGCCCCTGCGTGTGATCGACAACGGCATGTGGGACCTCGGGGCGGCCGACGCTCTGGCCGACGACCGGGAGCGGCGGCCGGCCCTCACCGCCCAACTGACCTGGCTGGCGCAGGTCATGGGCGAGGGGGTCGAGGTTCGGGGCTACGAGTACTGGTCGCTCGCTGACAATGCCGCCTGGAAGCTGGGCTACACGCGGCACTACGCGATGGCGGCGGACGCTGGCCGGTATCCGCCGCAGCCGACGATCCCGTTCGACTGGGTGCACCAGGAGGTCTTCGGTGGCCCCGTCGGAGTGGCGCGGCGAAGGGGGAAGTCCGGCAAGCGCAGCCTGCGCCCCGTCTAGGGCGCCTCGACGGAGCGGCGCCGCAGCCGGCCCGGACCGGCTCAGCGTGCAGGAAGATCGCAGGCAACGGCCGAGGCCGGAACGTCGGGGTCAGTTCGGGGCCATGATCGCGAAGCGCGCTCCGGCGGGGTCGGCCAGGACCGATCGGCGGCCGTGACGAACGTCGGAGGGCGGGGCCAGTACGGTGCCGCCGGATTCCGCCGCCCTGGCGGCTGACGCATCGCAGTCCGTCACCCGGAGATGCGGCATCCATTCTGCGGGCTGCGGGGCGGGCCCGGTCCCGTCCTCGCGAGCCAGACTCGCGATCGCTTCTCCGTCGACCGTCCAGTCGGCGCCAGGGGAGCCTTCCCGATCGCGTTCCACGGGCTGCCAGGGGAAGACCTTCTCGTAGAAGCGGTGTGCAGGCCCGACATCAGGGGTCACGAGTTCCACCCAGCACATCGTGGACGGCTCGCCGGTGGCCCCGAACGTCGGATAGTTGCCGGGCTGCACAAGTCCGAAGTCGGCGCCCTGCGGATCGGAGCAGAGCGCCATCCTGCCGAGCCCGCTGTAGTCGGTCGGCGGTATCAGCTCCTGCCCGCCGGCGGCGGTGGCCTCGTCCATGGTGTCGCCGACGCTCCCAACACAGAAGGAGCACGTCCAAGAGGCCGTTTCCGAATCCTCGGTCAGGCTCTGCATCCCCGCGACCTCCGGCCCGTTCACGTCACCGAGGGTGAAGACGTGATAGTCGCCCCAGTCCGGCATCGCGACCGTGTAGACGTACCAACCGAACAGCTCGCCGTAGAACGCCCTGGCAGCGTCCAGATCCGGGCTGACCAGGTCCAACCACGCCGGTCGGCCGATCGCGGCTTCGTTCGTTTCGGGCATCGTCCGACCTCCAGAGCAGACGTAGTCCCAGGCTAGGAAGGGTCACGCCATGGGAGCGGCCTGCCCGACGTCGAGGATTCCCAAGGGATTCCAAAATCTCGGCAAGTGGGGCGCTGTACCGGCGCTCTGGCCGGACGATCCTTGCCGCCGTGCGATTGAGTAATATAGTTTAACTATCTAATTCGTTTCAGTCGTGTGATCGAGGTCTTCATGAGAATGCGGGACAAGGTCGTCGTCATCACCGGCGCCGGATCGGGACTCGGCCGGGAGGCCGCCCTGCTGTTCGCGGCCGAGGGCGCCAGGATCGTCGTCACCGACCTGAGCGCCGAGCGGAGCGAGAAGGTCGCCGGTGAGGTGGGGGAGGCCGGCGGGCAGGCGGTCTGGCGCGCCGCGGACGTCCGCGTCGAGGGCGACATGCAGGCCGCGGTGAAGCTGGCCGTGGACACGTGGGGACGGCTGGACGTGATGTTCGCCAACGCGGGCATCGGGGAGATCGGGTTCGGGAGCGTCGCGTTCGAGGACCTGACGCTGGAGAACTGGAACGCCGTCCAGGCGACCAACCTCACCGGCGTGTTCCTGGCCGCCAAGGCCGCCGTGCCGGCGATGAAGGCGCAGGGATCGGGGAACATCGTCGTCACGAGCTCGGCTTCCTCGTACGCCGCGTACCCGCACTTCATCAGCTACACGGCGTCCAAGCACGGCGTCAACGGCCTCGTGAAGGTCCTGGCCCTCGAGCTGGGCCGGTACGGCATCCGCGTCAACGCGCTCTGCCCGACGCACGGGATGTCCGTGAACCTCGCGATGCCCCCGGACGCCGAGGTGCTCGGGAAGTCGTACGAGGAGATGGGCCCGTGGGACAAGGGCGCCGCCGCCATGCCGCTGCGCCTGGACCGGCCCCCGACACTGCGCGACAACGCCAACGTCGCGCTCTTCCTGGCCTCGGACGACTCCGCCTACATGTCGGGCGTCTGCCTGCCGGCGACCGATGGCGGCACCCTTTCCCGCGTCGCCATCATCTTCCCGGAGGACGTGGGCGGGGACGGGCTCGGCGCACCGGTTCCCGCCAGCTGAGAACGGGCGGAGATGAAGGGCCGGTCCGGAGCCCCTTGGTCCCGGACCGGCTCTCGCGACGGGCGAAGTGGCGCCCCGGCTACGCGGCAGCCGCGCCGGCTTCGTCAGCCAGAGGGCGTCGCCGAAGCGTCCTGCTCCGCCAGCCACCGCTCGTGCCGGTCGAAGTGGCCCGTGTCGCGGGTCACCCAGATCCCGGATGCGCGTGCCAGCACCGCCCCACCGGGCAGGAGCGTCATCTCGCCCGAGATGTACCAGCGGGAACCCTCCCTCTTGTCGACCCAGGCCCTGACCCTGAGCGGACGGTCGACGGGGACCGGCTTGACGAAGCTGACCGACAGCTCGGCGGTCACCGAGAGGGTGGAGTTCAGCAGCGGCACATGCCCCAGGCACTCGTCGAGGACGGAGGCGGTCCAGCCGCCGTGGGCGACGTTCGGCCCGCCTTCCTGCTCGCGGGGGCACGAGACGTCGAACCACGCGGTCCCCGCCTCGTCCAGTCGCTCGCGCTCGACGCCGAGCCTGCAGGCGCTCGCCGCGCGGCAGGCGCCGCAGAGCGCGACGCCGCCCTCCGTGCGGGGCGGGTCCTGGAAGTCGGAACCCGCCCACCGCCGGTTAGGGGTCCTGAGCCGATCGCCGCTGGTGGACATGCGCACTCCCCGCAATCATAGGTTGAATAAGTAATATTATTTTACTGCCAGCTCTTGGTGTCCCGTGGCGCGGGGGAGGGCCTCCACGGGCGGGTCCGGACGGCTACTGACCTTCCGTTGCGGCCTCCTCGAAAAGCCGCATGCGCGACTTGACGCGCCGCTCCAGGAAGTCTCCGAGGACGCGGTCGAACACGGCGTTGTCGTCCCCGGCGACCATGTGGTGGGCGCCCTTGACGCTGGCGAACTCGGCGTGCGGCACGAGCTCGAGGAAGCGCTTGGAATCGGCGATGCCGAGCACGTCGGACTCGCCGCCGCGCACCAGCAGCGTCGGCACGCGCAGGGACATCGCCGCCGCACCGAGCCGTGCCGGGTCGATGAGCTTGTCGCGCTGGACGGCCTGGTCGCGCGGGGAGCGGAGAAAGGCCGGGTCCCAGTGCCAGAAGAACCGGCCGTCCACTTCACGGAGGTTCTTGCGCAGCCCCTCCACGCTCTTGGGACGTGGCCGGTGCGGGAGGTAGGCGGCGACGGCGTCCGCGGCCTCCTCCAGCGTTGCGAACCCCTCGGCGCCGCTGCTCATGAACTCGCTGATCCGGCCGGTCCCCTTGGGCTGGAGGAACGGCGAGACGTCGACGAGGACCAGGCCGAGCGCGAGATCCGGCCGGTGCCCGAGCGCCGCCAGCGACGCGTTGCCGCCAAGGGACGCGCCCACGAGGACGGGAGTGCGGCCGAGGAATTCCACGATCCGGACCACGTCGCCGGCGAAGGTGTCCAGGCCGTAGCGCCCGTCGGGAGACCAACCGCTCTCCCCGTGGCCGCGCAGGTCGACTGCCAGCGCGCGCCATCCGACGTCGCCGAGGTCACGCGCGGTCGCCCGCCAGGAGTGGCGGGTCTGGCCGCCGCCGTGCAGGAGGACGACGGGCGGATCGGCCTCGTCGCCGTAGGCGTCGGCCGCGAGCACGACCTCGCCGTCGCATGGGATCTCGAGCGTCGTCGCCTGCTGCGTGCTCACCGAGCCTCCATCGCTTCGAGTCGGGACGTTAAATAGTTATATTAGTGCGCTTTGCGTATCGTCAGTGGTCAGCGGCCTTGATGCGTCCGAGCTCACGGTCCGTCGAGCTGGCGTTCTGCCGGCGCACCTTCCAAGGCGGCTACGACGGCACTACTGAGGTGGCTCGCCCCGAGACCTCGCAGTGCACCTGCGCGAGGTGACGACCCGTTGTCATACGCGCGTGCTGTCGACGTTCCGTGCGGCTCGCAGTTCGTCGCGGTGCTGGACGGCCCACCGCCTGAAGTCGGTGAGCTCCAAGCCGTACGCCGCGGCGTGGTGCGGACGTGCGGGATATCCGACGCTGTCGAGCCATACCTGCGTCGCCGCCCACGACCTGCGGCCCATGAGGGCGTCCACCTCCGGGCGAGGCAGGCGGCGCGGCGCCACCGGCGCGCCTGTGGCCTGCGCGATGGTCGCCGCCATCTCGGGGAAGGTGGGCGTGTCGCCGCCGAGCTCGATCTCGGCGCCTCCGAAGCGCCGCCGATCGGTGACGGCGGCCGTGACGGCGCGCCCCAGGTCGTCGGCGGCCACCAGGGCGACCTCGGTGTTCTCGTCCGTTGCGACGACGAGCTCGCCGTCGGCGAGATGGGGGAACATGTATCCGGCTTTCGGGGGCAGGAAGTTCTCCATGAAGAAGGCCGGTTTGAAGATGGTGTAGGCGTCGACATCCGCGGCGCGAACCAGCGCCTCCACGTTCTCCTTGCTGTCCCAGTAGTTGCGCATTTCACCGGCGTCGACGGCGGGATGGTCCTCACGCCACCCTGTTCCGGACACGGAGGTGTGGACCAGATGGACGACACCCGCCGCGCGGGCGGCGTCGATCAGGGCGCCCGCCTGCCGTCTCTCCGAGTCCGGGTCGGCGAACGGGGCTGGCTGCACCGAGAACACCGACGTGCAGCCGGCGCACGCCTCCTCGAGTGAGGCGGGTTCATCGAGATCTCCGACCGCCAGGGCTATGCCTCCCGCGAGGAGAGAGCGTGCTCCCGCGCTCGCGGGATCGCGGACCAGCGCGACGACCCTGATCCCCGCGTCTCGCAGTGACCGGGCCACCGCACCGCCCTGCATGCCGGTCGCCCCGGTGACCATGACGGTGAGGCCGGCGTCGCGGCCTGACGCGCCCTTCTCCATTCAGCTGCTCCTTAGCTGCTCAGACGGACCATTTCGAGGGCTGGGTGCTGCGCCAGCGTTCCAGCTCGTCCGCCTCGACGGCCAGTGCGTCGCTCAGTGAGCGGTCGTCGTTCTCGTCGTAGAGCCTGTTCACGACGGCGACGAGTTCCGGCTTGGCCGCGGCGATGGCTCCGGCCAGTTGCTGAGCACGCGCGAGGAGGGCGTCGTCCTCGACGATCTCGGAGAGCAGTCCCGCGCGGAGCGCCGCCTCGGCATCGAGGCGGAGCCCGGCCAGGCTCATGGCCTTCGCCGTCCGGACGCCGACGACCCGTCCCAGCCTCGCGGTCATCCCACCGCCGGGGAATGCGCCGATGCGGACGTGAGTGTCGGCGAACATGGCCTTCGGGCCGCCGATCACGAAGTCGCAGCCGAGGACCAGTTCGAGACCGCCCGCCACCGCCGGTCCGTTGACGGCCCCGATCACGGGTTTGGCGAGCCGGCCGGTCCGGCGGATCAGGTCTCCGACGGACCGGCGGTCCGCTCCGGCCGCGGCGAAGACCTTCAGGTCGAGTCCGGCGCAGAAGGCCGGCCCCCGCCCGGTGATCACGGCGGCGCGGATGCCGTCGTCCTCCTCGAACCGGGTGAGCGCCTCGTCGAGGGCGGTGACGAGTGCGGGGGAGAGGGCGTTGCGGGCGGAGGGCCTGTTCAGGGTCAGCGTCATGACGCCGTCCGCGGCCTCGGTGAGCAGGACCGCGCCGTCGTCTCCAGCCGTCTCGGTCATCAGAAGATCCCGTATCCGCCGTCGATGCGCAGGCAGTCTCCGGTGTGGAAGGACGAGGCCGGGCTGGCGAGGTAGATGGCGACGCCCGCCCAGTCGTCCGGCGTGCCCCAGCGCCGGAGCGGTATGCGCGCCATCACCTTCTCGCTGACCGCCGGATTCTCCAGCCAGCCGTCGAAGACGGGTGAGCGCGTCCACCCGGGGAGAACGGCGTTGGCCCTGATCCCGTGACGGCCGAACTCCACGGCGAGAGAGCGGGACAACGACAGCAGGGCGCCCTTCGCGGCGGCGTAGGCCTGCTCGCGCGGCGCCCCGAAGAGGGCGGCGATGCTGGACGTCACGACGATGCTGCCGCCGTTGCCGAGGTCGACCATGTGCCGCGCCGCCTCACGTGTGGTCAGGTAGGCGCCCTCCAGGTCGACGCGCATGAGATCCCGCCACTGCTGAAGCGTCGAGTCGAGGAAGCGCGGGTTGGTCATGGCGTTGGCGAGGGCCGCGTTGGCGAAGCAGGCGTCCAGGCGGCCGAACTCTTCGATCAGGCGACCGAAGCCCGAGACGACGGCGTCCTCGTCGCTGATGTCGATCGTGTCGGCGATGGCCCGGTGGCCATGTGCGGTGAGGCGCTCCACCGCGGCCTTGTTCTTGTCGCGGTCCCGGCCCCAGATGCACACGTGGGCGCCGGCGCGGGCCAGCCCTTCTGCCATGCCGAGGCCTATGCCGGAGTTGCCTCCGGTGACGAGGGCCACGCGGCCGCTGAGATCAAGAGGATGTGGGCTGGGCACGTCCTGGTCCCTCCTGTACAGGGGGTGGGTTCGGGCGCCGACCCGGCCCCCGCGCCATGTGGGGCCGGGTGGCGACAGCGAAGGCCACAACGGCCTAAGGAGCTATATAGATTTAACAGTTTAACTATTTCGTGTCAACGAGGTCGATGCCGGCGCCATCGGCCCGCGCCGCCCAGGCGGCCTGCTCGGCGAGCGCCGCGGCGTAGCGCCGCCGAGCCGCCTCGCGGCGCTCCGGGATCCATTCGGTCGGCCAGAGGCCCGGTGCGGGGGAGAACTCGCGCAGCACCTGCCGGGCGACGGTCGTGGTGTGGGCCTCGGTCGGTCCGTCCCAGATGCCGAACATCGGGACCTGCATCCACATCCGCGCCAGCGGCATCTCGTCCGACACGCCGAGCGCGCCGTGCACGTGGACGGCGCGCTCGACCACGTCGTGGACCAGCTTCGCGCCGAGGTTCTTGATCGCCGCGATCTCCTTGCGGACGCTCGCGGTGCCGCCCTGGTCGATCAGCCACGCGGTGTGCAGGACGAGGAGCCGGTACTGGCCGATCTGCGCCCACGAGTCGGCGATCGCCTGCTGCACCAGCTGCTTGTCGGCCACGAGCGAGCCGTGCGCCCGCCGGCTCAGCGCACGCTCGCACATCATCTCGAACGCGCGGGTGGCGACTCCGACCGCGCGCATCGAGTGGTGGACGCGACCGCCGCCCAGCCGTGTCTGGGCCACCACGAACGCCTCGCCCTCCCCGCCCAGCATCGCGTCGGCCCCGACGTGGACGTCGTTGTAGCGCAGGTGGGGGTGCGTCATTCCGCCCGGTTCCTCGCCATAGGTCGTGGTGGGACGTACGACCTCGATGCCCGGCGTGTCCGCCGGCACCAGGAACATCGACATGCCGCGGACCGGGTCGACGTCCGGATCGGTGACCGCCATGACGATGACGAAAGCGGCCTGCTCGACGTTGGAGGAGAAGAACTTCTCGCCATTGATCACCCAGCCGTCGCCGTCGCGGACCGCGCGGGTGGTGAACAGCCGGGGGTCGGCACCGGCCTGCGGCTCCGTCATCGAGAAGCAGGAGAAGACCTCCCCGTCCAGAAGCGGGCGGAGGTAGCGCGCCTTCTGCTCCTCCGTCCCGTAGTGCGCGAGGATCTCCGCGTTGCCGGTGTCCGGGCCCTGGACGCCGAAGATCGTCGGTGCCCACTCGTTGCGACCGATGATCTCGTTCATCAGTGCGAGCTTCACTTGGCCGTAGCCGTGGCCGCCCAGTTCCGGCGGGAGGTGGCAGGCCCAGAGACCCCGGTCGCGGACCCGCTGCTTGAGGGGGTCGATCACCTTGCGCAGCCATGGCGGTGGCGGGGTGTGGTCCATGCCCGGCCACAGCAGGCACAGCGGCTCGGTCTCGGTCTCGACGAACTCCCGCATCCAGTCCAGCTCCCGCTGGAACTCCGGCTCCGTGGAGAAATCCCAGGCCATGGTGTCCTTCCGGTCGTCGTGGTGAAGGTCAGGCGAGTGCGGCGCGGGCGCGGGCGATCATGTCCGGGACCTGCCGGGCGGCGCGGACGCCGAAGCCGGACGTCTCGCCGCGCCGCCGCGCGTTCTTGGCGATGAGCGCTGACGCGGCGGCGAGCTTGAACAGCGCCAGGGCCCGGAACCACTCCAGGCCCGTCGTGGCCGGGCCGCCGGCGTCGGCGTAGACGGCACGGAGCTCCTTCGGGCCGGGCATGCCCGGTGCTCGCCGCTGCGCCGAGGGATGCGCGTCGGGGTCGGCGGTCAGCAGGAACCAGGCAAGATCGAGACGGGGATCGCCGATCGACCAGATCTCCCAGTCGATGACGGCGCGCAGGCGATCGCCTTCGCAAAGGGCGTTGCCCAGGCGGTAGTCGCCGTGCAGGAGCGCGGGATCGCACGCATCGGGGACGCTCGCGCCGAGGCGTTCCGCCACGGCGTCGGCGCCGGGACGCAGGTCGTCGGGCACCGTGCCGAAGGCGCGCACCCACCTGTCGATCTCGGAGGTGAGGGTTCCGGCGGGCTCGCCGTCCAGGCCGATGCGTTGAGGATCGACGCGATGCAAGGCCGCCAGGACCTCGGCGGCGTGCCGGGCCCGGCCGGTGACGTCGGCCGGGGGAGGCAGGGTGATGTCCGGGTCGATGTTGGGATCGAGCGAGTCACCGGTCACGAACGACATCCCGAACAGCGGCGGGACGTCCGGCGGCGTGCCCGCGTCCTCGAAGAGGACTTCCGGAACGAGGACGTCCTGCTCCTTCGAGAGCGAGCGCAGGATTCTGGCCTGCCTCAGCACGTCGCGGTTGCGCACCGGAGGGACGCCTGGCGGCGCGACCTTGACCACGAGCGGCCCAGAGCCGTCGCCGTCGGCCCATCGCGCGCGGAAGGTGAGGCTGGAGGCACCGCCCTGAAGTGGAACGAGGTCGCGTACGGGACGTCCCGCGGCCGAGGAGGCGCGCTCGGCCAGTTCCGCCGGCCGTACGGCCGGGTGATCGGATCCGGAGGTGTCGGCTTGCCGGGGCATGGAGGTCTCCAAACCTTGCGCCGTGTTTCTAAATCAGTTATCTATATAACATGATTTCACTTAATCGTCCATCCTGCTCCCGGGTGCCGATCGGGCCCCTCCGCAGGACGAGGAGGGGGCGATGAGCCCGCCGACGGGACCGCGATACCTGCGCAGGGATCTGCTCCCGCGCAGCGCGGAGAGACGGTCGCTCGGCTCCCGGACGGCGCGCCGGATCGAAGAGATGATCATCGAGTCGGGCTGGGCGGTGGGGACCGTCCTCGGCTCGGAGGCGGAGCTGACCGCTCGGCTGGGGGTCGGAAGGTCGGTCCTGCGCGAAGCCGTCAGGTTGCTGGAGGCCGAGGGGGTCGCCCGCCGCCGCCCCGGCCCGGGCGGGGGGCTGGTGGTCACGGCCCCCGACGCCGACGCCGTCCTCGGCGCCGCCCGGCTCTTCCTGGACTACCGAGGTGTCCGCTCCGACGACCTGTTCGACGTGTGGCTGGCGGTCGAGCTCGCGGCCGTGAGCCGTCTGGCCACGACGATCGACCCCGAAGGCGCGGCCCGGTTGCGGACGGTGCTCGCCGACGGGCTCCTGGCGCGGGGCGGTGAACCCGCGGAACTGCCGAACGTCCATGTCGAGATCGCGCGGCTATCCGGGAACCCGGCGGCCGAACTGTTCCTCGGGGTGGTCATCGACCTGTGTCTCGAGCACGGGATCCGGGAGATCGAGGGCCGGGACCGCGCCTGGCTGGACGCGCGCCACACCGAGATCGTCGAGGCCGTGGTGAGCGGCGACGGCGCCCTCGCTCAGCAGGCCGTGCGCCGCTACATCGCGCGCCTGTCGTCCTGGGGCGCCCTCCCCGGCCGTGCCCGCCCGCCCCAGCCCTGCCCGTCGGCCCGGCCTGCACCGGAGGTCTCACGATGACGAATCCCTACGACCGTACGGACCTGTTCGACCTGAGCGGAAAGGTCGCGCTCGTCACGGGCGGAAGCCGGGGGCTCGGCCGCGAGATGGTCCTCGCCTTCGCCGCCGCGGGTGCCGACGTCGTGATCGCGAGCCGCAAGCTCCCCGCGTGCGAGGCGGTCGCCGGCGAAGTCCGCGACAGCACCGGTCGCCGAGCCCTGCCGGTCGCCTGCCACGTGGGCGAATGGAGCCAGATCGACCGGATGGTCGACGAGGTGTACGACCACTTCGGACGCGTCGACGTCCTGGTCAACAACGCGGGGATGTCACCGCTCTACGACCACGTCCTGAACGTCAGCGAAGAGCTCTACGACAAGGTCTTCGCCGTCAACCTCAAAGGCCCGTTCCGTCTGACGGCCCAGGTGGGCACGCGGATGGCGGCGGGCGACGGCGGTTCCATCCTCAACATCAGCAGCATCGGCGCGATCCGGACGGGCGCGGACGTCATCCCCTACGCGGCGGCCAAGGCCGGTCTGAACAGCATGACGGGATCGTTCGCGCACGCCTTCGGCCCGACCGTGCGGGTCAACGGGATCATGCCGGGCGGGTTCTTCACCGACGTGGCCGCGCACTGGGACCGGGAGGCGTTCGATCGGCACGCCGCCCAGAACTTCGCTCTCGGACGCGGGGGAGAGCCCCACGAGATCGTCGGCGCGGCGCTCTACTTCGCCTCCGCCGCCTCCAGCTACACCACCGGCTCGGTGCTCGTCGTCGACGGCGGCGTCCCGGCCTGAAGGTCCCGGATCGACGGAATAGGAGAACGACATGGGTCTTCTGCAGGACAAGGTCGCCGTCGTGACCGGCGCCGGCTCGGGGATCGGACGGGCCATCACGCTCAGGTTCGCCGCCGAAGGCGCCACGGTCGTGGCCGCGGACGTGTCGGGGAAGGAACGGGACGTCGCGAAGGAGGCCGAAGGGCAGGTGGAACCGTTCACGTGCGACGTGGCCGACGAGCGATCGATCCTGTCGCTGATGGAGCACTGCCGTGAGCGGTACGGACGCCTGGAGGTGCTCGCGAACAACGCCGGAATCGCCGGCGCCCGCGCGCGCATCCACGAGATGGACATGGCGGAGTTCGATCGCGTGATGGCGGTGAACGTGCGCGGGTCCTATCTCGTCCTCAAGCACGCGCTGCCGCTGCTGATGGAGGCCCCGTCGGGGGCGTCGGTGGTCAACACCGCCTCCATCGGAGGCTTCCGGGCGACGCCCGGCTCGTCGCCCTACATCACCTCGAAGGGGGCGCAGGTGATGATGACCAAGGTCGCGGCCCTTGAGTACGTCAAGGACGGCATCCGGATCAACGCGGTGTGCCCCGGGACGACGCAGACCGCGATCCTGGACGGCAGCACCCCGGAAATGCTGGAGATGCTGTCGGCGAGAATCCCGATGGGCCGCCTCGGCGGGCCGGACGAGGTGGCCAACCTGGCGCTCTTCCTCGCATCCGACCAGGCCTCCTACATCACGGGCCAGTGCTACGTGATCGACGGGGGCCGCAGCGCCGGCTGAGAAACGGGCGCGCCGGGCGGTCGA
>NZ_JBEYYT010000100.1:0-7151 GCF_040645715.1 Spirillospora sp. NPDC046719
CGCCGCCTTGGCCGACCGGGTCACCGTGCCTGCGCAGGGTTCCCCCGGCTCGGACCGGGCGGCGAGGGGGCTTAGGGGAGTTTCCAGTCGATGGGTTGGGCGCCTTGCTGTTCCAGGAGCTGGTTGGCGCGGGTGAAGGGGCGGGAGCCGAAGAAGCCGCTGTTGGCGGAGTAGGGGCTCGGGTGCGGCGACTCGATGCAGGGGACGTTGCCGAGCATCGGCTTCAGGTTGCGGGCGTCGCGGCCCCACAGGATCGCGACGAGCGGGCGGTCGCGGGCGGCGAGGGCGCGGATGGCCTGCTCGGTGACCTGCTCCCAGCCCTTGTCGCGGTGCGAGCCGGGCTTGCGCGGCATGACGGTGAGGGACCTGTTCAGCAGCAGGACGCCGCGCTCGGCCCAGGGCGTGAGGTCGCCGTTGGACGGCTCGGGGTGGCCGAGGTCGTCGCAGTACTCGCGGAAGATGTTGACGAGGCTGGCGGGCAGCGGCCGGACGTCGGGGGCGACGGAGAAGCTGAGGCCGACCGGGTGGCCGGGCGTCGGGTACGGGTCCTGGCCGACGATCAGCACCCGGACGTCGTCGAACGGCTGGGTGAAGGCGCGCAGGATGAGGTTCCCGGCGGGCAGGTAGCGGCGTCCGGCGGCGACCTCGGCGCGCAGCCAGTCGCCGGCGGCGGCGATCGTCCCGGCGACGGGGGCGAGGGCCTGCGCCCAGCCGGCTTCGACGATCTCGGAGAGGGGGCGTGCCGTCATGGCGCATCAGCCTAGTGCGATGATCACAGGGGCGGAGGCCGAACCGTTTCTTGATCAGGCCTGTGACGTTTCCTGACCACAACAGGGCGGCCGATCGGGAAAAGGATTCCTGTTGCCCTAATCGGCAGATGAACCGGGTGAAACGTCCCGTTAAGTCGGCGTTACTTCCCGCCGTGGAGCGTTGACGTTCCGCGTCCGCCGCCGAAACCTGGGAGGGCAGGCAAGTGCCGGACGAGCGGACGGGACGATCGGATGAACCAGCTGACCAGCGTGGACGCCACATTCCTGAACGCCGAGATGGGCAACGTGCACGCCCACATCGCGGGGCTCGGGGTGCTCGATCCCGCGTCGTGCCCGGGCGGGCGGCTCACCGTCGAGCAGGTGGCCGGCCTGGTGCGCGAGCGCGCCCACCTGGCGCCGCCGCTGCGGCGGCGCCTCGTCCGGGTGCCGCTCGGCCTGGACTTCCCGTACTGGGAGGACGACCCGGACTTCGCGCCGGAGAAGCACATCGTCGAGATCGGCCTGCCCGCGCCCGGTGACGACCGGCAGCTCGCCGACGCGGTCGCGATGCTGCACGAGCAGCCGCTCGACCGGTCCCGCCCGCTGTGGGAGATCGCGCTGATCCAGGGGCTGCGGGGCGGTCGCGTCGCCGTGTACCTGAAGGTGCACCACGCCGCGATCGACGGCGTGCTGGCGGCCGAGACGCTCGCCGCGCTGCTCGACCTGTCGCCCGAGCCCCGCGAGCTGCCGCCGGACGACGCCGCTCCCGCGCGCGCGCCGAGCCCGGCGGCCATGGTCGGGACGGGCCTGCTGCGGGCGGCGGCGCATCCCGCCCGGACGGTGCTGTCGATCGCGCGCACCGCCCCGTACCTCGACGAGATCCCCGGCCTCGCGTCGATCCCCGGCATCGGTTTCGTGTCGTCGCTGGTGCAGGGCGCGCTGGGGCGGCCGGAGGCGCCGCCGGTGCCGCGGGTCGCCGCGCCGCCCACCCCGTTCAACCGGCCGGTGGGCCGGCGCCGCGCCGTCGCCTGCGGCGAGCTGCCGCTCGCGGACGTCAAGGAGATCCGGCGGGGGCTCGGCGGCAGCGTCAACGACGTGGTCATGGCGCTGTGCGCGACCGCGCTGCGGCAGTGGCTGGACAAGCGCGGCGACCTGCCGGACGGGCCGCTGGTCGCGGGCGTGCCGGTGTCGCTCCGGCTGGCGGGCGCCGCCGGTTCCGGCGGCAACCAGGTGTCGATCATGAGCACGCCGCTGGCCACCCACATCCCCGACCCGGCGGAGCGGTACGCCGCCGTCCGGCGCGACATGGACCTGGTCAAGCGGCGGTTCACCGCGTCGTCGGGCGGTTGGGTGCGGGAGATGAGCGGGCTGCTGCCCGCGCCGGTCGCGGGCGCCGTCACCCGGTTCGCGCTGCAGGCGGCGTCGGCGGTGTCGCTGCGCCCGGTGAACCTCGTGGTGTCGAACGTGCCGGGGCCGCAGTTCCCGCTGTACCTGTGCGGCGCGCGGGTGCTCGGCTACTACCCGATCTCCGTGGTCACCGACGTCAGCGGCGGCATGAACATCACGGTCTTCTCCTACGACGGCAAGGTGGACGTCGGCATCGTCGCCTGCCGCGACCTGGTGCCCGACCCGTCGGAGCTCATCGACCACCTCGACGACGCGCTGGACGAGCTGCGGGCGCTCAGCCGGCAGGTCCTCGGGGAGGGCTGACGGCGCTCAGGCGCCGATGCCGAGGGCGGCGCGGTGCCGCCGGGCCAGCGCGAGCGCGGCGGCTCCGGCCGGCTGCATCGGCTCCGGGACCGGCCCGTCGAGGTCCGCCATGGACACGCGGCCCTCGTCGTTGACCTCGACGAGCCCGCTGAACAGGTCCGCGAACGCCGCGTCGTCCATCACGACGGCGGTCAGGATGTCGAGCGCGAACGTCAGCGGATCGACGCCGAGCCCGAGGAAATGGGCGCGGACGCGGCGCTCCTTCCGCGCTTGCGTCATCGCGCGGTGGAACGGCCATTCCTCCTGGACGAAATGGTCGCCGTAGTCCTCGTCCATTCCGAGCAGTTCCTCGGCGTATTCGCGGACCATGCAGCGCCACAGGTCGAGGTCGTCGCGCTCGTCCGCCAGCGGCTGGAAGACGCCGACCGGCATCACCTGGTGGAGGCCGCCGGCGTGCGCGACCTTCGCCGGGTCCCGCCAGTGCAGCACGTACGCGCCGGACACCGTGACGGTCAGCGTCGTGATCGCGCACAGCGCCGTCCGGCGCCCCAGGTCGCAGGGGTCGCCGACGCGGCGGCGCAGGCCGTCTCGGCCGGCGGCCAGCTCGTGCGCGGCGGCCTCGCCGACGTTCACGCCGTCGAAGTACCGGCCGGGGCCGAACCGCAGCACCGGCGGGGCGGCGGCGAGCAGGCGGTAGCTCGGCCGGTCGTCGAAGATCCTCGGCGGGGCGAGCGCGGCCAGGGCGCCCGCGTAGGTGCGGTACCCGTCCGGGAGCCCGTCGGACGGGTCGGCGACGGCGGGCGGTCCGGGTGCCGGGTCCCATTCCAGCCGGACGTCCTCCAGGGGGACGGGGGCGTCCGGGATCCATTCCTCGCGGCACATCAGCCGTGTCCCCGCGACGCGCGGGACGCCGGGGTAGAGGTCGCTCGCGAGCCGCCCGAGGCGGTCGCGGCCGGCGTTCAGCAGCGCGCGCTCGGCCCGCCACCGTTCCTCGTCAGGGTTCACCACGCCGACCGTAGGCCATGGGGGCCGCGCCCGCGCGACCCGATCCGGGTCCGGATCACCGGAGAACGTGACCTAAAGTAGCGATACGTGCAGACCGCCCAAAGCGTAGAAAACCCCCTGGAGTCCCTGGAGAAGCGGAGCGCGGCGCCCCTCGCCTGGGCGCTGTGGGGCGTGGGCGTCCTCGCCTACGTGGTGGCGGTCCTGCACCGGACGTCCTTCGGCGTCGCCGGCATCGACGCGGTCCACCGCTTCGGCGCGTCCGCCGGGATGCTGGCCTCCTTCACCGTCCTCCAGCTCCTGGTCTACGCGGGCCTCCAGATCCCCGTCGGGCTGCTGCTGGACCGCGTCGGCCCCCGCTGGATGATCGCCGGCGGCGCGCTGCTGATGGCCGCCGGGCAGGCGCTGATGGCCGTCTCCACCTCCGTCGGCACCGCCGTCGCCGCCCGCGTCATGGTCGGCGCCGGCGACGCGATGACCTTCATCAGCGTGCTGTCCATCGTCGCGACCTGGTTCCCCGGCCGGCAGGCGCCCGTCGTCACCCAGCTCACCGGCCTGCTCGGCCAGCTCGGCCAGGTGCTCAGCGCCGTCCCGCTCGTCGCGCTGCTGCACGGCCCCGGCTGGACGGCCGCGTTCGGCTCCGCCGCCGCCCTCGGCGTGCTCGTCGGCGTGCTGTCCGTCGCCGTCCTGCGCGACTCGGCGCCCGGCGCCGTCCGCACCGCGCCCCCGCCGCTGCGCCAGGTCGGCCGCGACCTCCGCGCCGCCTTCCGGCACCCCGGCACCCGCCTCGGCCTCTGGACGCACTTCGTCACCCAGTTCTCGTCCAACACGTTCGCGCTCATGTGGGGCTACCCGTACCTGGTGTCCGGCCAGGGGATGCGCCCCTCCGCCGCGTCGACCCTGCTCACCCTGTTCGTGCTGGCCAACGTCGTCTCCGGGCCGTTCGTCGGGCGGCTCGTCGCCCGGTACCCGCTGCGCCGCTCCCGGCTCGTCCTCGGCATCGTCGGGGTCAACGCCGCCGCCTGGGCCGCCGTCCTCGCCTGGCCGCCGCCCGCGCCGGCCTGGCTGCTGGTCGCGCTGGTGGTCTGCGTCGCGCTCGGCGGGCCCGGCGCCATGATCGGCTTCGACTACGCGCGCACCTTCAACCCGCCCGCCCGGCAGGGCACCGCCACCGGGATCGTCAACGTCGGCGGCTTCGCCGCCGCCCTCGTCACCATCCTGCTGATCGGGTTCGTGCTGGACGCACTGTCGCCCGGCAAGGACTTCACCCCGTCCGCCTTCCGCGCCGCCTGGACCGTCCAGGTCCTCATCTGGACGATCGGCGTCGCGGGCGTGCTGCGGACACGCCACCTCACCCGCCGCCACCTCGCCCTCTCCGAGGACCGGTAAAGGCGCAGGAAAAGCCATTCTCCGGCCGGCCGTAATGTGTCATCGGCTCGGTCAGATCCATCTTGACGCTCGGTGGACATCGATGTGTAGAGTTGATCTGTTTTCGACCGACAACTGCACGAGGGGCACCGGGTGGCGGACGGGCAGGACGGCGGCGCGGCCGCCTGGACACAGGTCGTCTACGTTCCCTCCCGCCGCTTCCACCAGGGCGACGGCATCGCCGAATTCGTCCTGAGCCGGTTCGAGGACGGCCGCAGCGTTCTGCCCATGTACTCGTCCCTCGAACTCCTCGTCGCCGGCTGCGGCGAGGACCAGCCCTGGGTGGCCGTCCAGGTCCGCGCCCCCGAGGGCATCGAGGAGCTCGCCGAACTCGCCGGGGCCGACGTCGTCCTCTGGGACGTCGACTTCAGCCAGGTGGAGGGGGACGCCTCCTGACCGGCCGCCGGCTCGCACGGGCCGGGGCGGAGGAGGCCCGGCGGCGGACGCCGCCGCCGGGGCGGAGGGGTCAGGGCCGCAGCTCCAGCGTGCAGCACTTGGGGCCCCCGCCGGCCTTGCGGAGCTCCGACAGATCCACCGGGACGGGCTCGTACCCGTGCTCGCGCAGCGTGCCGATCAGGCCGGCGGCCTCGGCGTTGATGACGACGTTGCGGCCGTCGCACACCGCGTTGAGGCCGAGGACGGCCGCGTCCGCCTCGTCCGCGATCACGGCCTCCGGGAAGAGCCGTTCGAGCACCGCGCGGCTGCCGGGCGAGAACGCGCCCGGGAAGTAGGCGACGTTCGCGCCGCCGAGCGGGAACAGCGCGGTGTCCAGGTGGTAGAAGCGCGGGTCGATCAGCCGCAGCGTCACCACCGGGCGGCCGAGGAACTCCTGCGCCTCCTGGTGGGCGGCGATGTCGGTGCGGAAGCCCGTCCCGGCGAGGATGACGTGGTCCAGCGTGAGGAAGTCGCCCTCGCCCTCGTTGGTGTGCTCCGGCAAGAGGACGTCCGGGAAGCCGTTCTTGCGGAGCCAGTCGGCGTAGGCGGGGCCTTCGGCGGCCCGCTCGGGGAAGGTGAACCGCGCGCCGTAGGCCCGTCCGCCGACGACGAGGGCGCCGTTCGCAGCGAAGACCATGTCCGGGAGGCCCTCGATCGGGTCGATGAGGCTGACCTCGTGGCCGAGCGACAGGTAGGCGGCGCGCAGCGCCTCCCACTGCGCGACGGCCCGCCCCGCGTCCGCGCCGGCGGCCGGGTCCATCCACGGGTTGATGGCGTAGGTCACGGCGAAGTGCTCGGGGCGGCACATCAGGTAGTGCCGCCGCAGCGCGGTCCGCCGCGGGGTGCTCGGCTGCGTCGCCGGCATCACGGTCATGCTGTCTCCTGGGGCTGCCAAAACGACTCGACTAAGCGAAAGCCTAGAAACGAACGCGCCGCATTCCAATGCGTCGTCCTTGCGCTGACCTGCGGATTCGTTGCGTGTTGCACCCTGCGCACGGCGATTCGTTGCGGCGCCTCCGCGGTGGTCGGGCGGCCTCTCCGCGGTGGTGCGGCGGGAGCCGCCGGCGGTCAGGCGGGCGGCCGGGGGAGCGGGGTGAACATGTGGTCGAGCATCGTGTGCAGGAAGGCCCGGAACCCCGCCACGTCGTCATGGGGGCAGGGGGCGGTGCTCGGGGTGTGGCGGCGGGGCGGCTCGTCCGGGCCGCTGCGGACGACGCCGCCGGTGAGGAAGCCGTAGACGCACCAGACCACGCTCCAGACGAGGTAGTCCGGGTCGACGTCGGGCGGGACGAGGCCGCGCACCGTGTCGGCGATGTCGCGGGACAGCGGCTTGGTGTAGACCTCTTCGAGGTCGGGCAGGTCGGCGGCGTCCCCCATCCACCGGTGCTGCCAGAGCGCCAGGACCTGCGGATGGGAGGCGTAGAAGTCCAGGTAGGCGTCCGCGAGGAGCATGATGCCGCGCCGGTCGGGGGTGAAGCCGGCCAGCGCCTCCCGCAGTGCCGTCTCCTCGGCCTCGTCGGCGCCGCGCATCACGATGCGGTACAGGTCCGCCTTGGTCGCGGCGACGCGGTGGACGGTGTCGAGGTCGCAGCCCGCCGCGTCGGCGATCATCTGCAGCGACGTCCCGTCGTACCCGAGTTCCGCGAAGATCCGCGTCGCGGTCTCGGTCAGCCGGTCCTCTTCGGTTCCCTCCATGGAGATCACTCTAAGTGACGGGCTTGTGACGGGTCGCGGGTGCCGTCGTGGGGGGGGGGGCGGGGCGGCGCGGCGGGCCGGCCGCCGGCGCCGCACCGCCCCGGGCCGCGCGAGGCGGGGTGGTCGCCGCGC
>NZ_JBEYYT010000100.1:7161-8441 GCF_040645715.1 Spirillospora sp. NPDC046719
TCTGCGGTGCCCCCCATGCAGATCACTCTTCGTGTGGGGTTTGGGCCGGGTCGCGGGTGCGGTCGTGCGGCGCGGGCGCGCCCTGTGCGCGCGCAGTGCGCGCGCCCGCTCCGCCGCAGGTCAGGCGGATTCGGTGGGGAGCCCGGCGGCCACCCAGTCCTCGATGCCTTCGCGGTACTTGCGGACGTTGGTGTAGCCGAGCGCGGTGAGCCGGTCGGCGACCTGTCCGCTGTTGGGGCAGGCCGGGTTGGAGCAGTAGGTGACGATCGCGGCGGCGCGGTCGGGCAGCAGGGCGGGCGCCTGCGCGTCCACGTCCGCGGCGACGAGCGGCACGGCGCCGGGCAGGTGCTGCTTGGCGTGGTACTCGCCGCCCAGCGCGTCGACCACGGTGACGGTGCCGGCGTCGATCGCGGCCTTGAGTTCGTCCCGGCCGATGAGTGCGGTCATGGCGGTGCCTCCCGATGAGACGGACTATAGTCCGGTTATGCCTCGAGACGATACCGGACCGCAGTCCGCTTCTGCAACGCCCCTGGAACTGCTGCGCACCCCGCCGCCCAAGGAGCGCGCGGACGCCGCGCGCAACCGCGCGGCCGTGCTGGAGGCGGCTGGCCGGCTGTTCGCCGAGCGGGGCGTCGAGGCGGTGTCGATGGACCAGGTGGCGGCGGAGGCCGGCGTCGGCAAGGGGACGCTGTTCCGGCGCTTCGGCGACAAGGCGGGGCTGGCCGCCGCGCTGCTGGACGCGCGGGAGCGCGTGCTCCAGGAGGCGATCCTGCACGGACCGCCGCCGCTCGGGCCGGGGGCGGGGGAGGAGGAGCGCCTGGTCGCGTTCACCGGGGCGTACCTCGACTACCTGCTGGAGCACCTGGCTCTCGTGCGGATGTCGGAGACCGCGTCACCGGGCGCCCGGTACCGGATCGGCGCGTACCGGTTCTGGCACCGCCATGTCGCGATCCTCGCGCACGGCGCGCCGGACCCCGAGTACGCGGCGCACGCCCTGCTCGCGGCGCTGTCCGCCGAGCACGTGGCGGCGCTCCTGCCGGAACTGGGCGAGGAGCGCGTCAGGGAGGGGAGCGTCCGGCTCGCCCGGTCCGTGCTGCGGTGACCGGGCGGCGGGACGCGGTGCGGAGGGACACGGTGCCAAGGGACGCGGCGCGGCGTGCCCGTCCGCGGCGTGCCCGTCCGCGGGGGGGGCGTCCGCGGCGGGGCGGGGACGCCGGGGCGGGTGAGATGTGTTTAATGTTGGGGGGGGGTGCCTGGGCGGCGGCCGTGTTTGGGGAGCC
>NZ_JBEYYT010000100.1:8451-26401 GCF_040645715.1 Spirillospora sp. NPDC046719
CGGCGGGGCGGGCACGCCGGAGCGGATCAGAGGTTGATCATGTGGCCGGCGAGACCGTGCACGGCCTCCTTGATGGCCTCGCCCAGGGTCGGGTGGGCGTGCACGTTGCGGGCGACCTCGTGGACGGTCAGGTCCCACTGCTGCGCGAGGGTCAGCTCGGGCAGCAGCTCGGTCACCTCGGGGCCGATCAGGTGCGCGCCGAGGATCTCGCCGTACTTGGCGTCGCTGATCACCTTCGCGAAGCCGTCGCCCTCGCCCATGCCGAGCGCCTTGCCGTTGGCGCTGTAGGGGAACTTGGCGACCTTGACGTCGAAGCCCTGCTCCCGCGCCTGCGCCTCCGTCCAGCCGAACGAGGCGACCTGCGGCTGGCAGTAGGTGGCGCGCGGGATCATCACGTAGTCGAGCTCCATCGTCTCGGCGCCCGCGATGGTCTCGGCGGCGACGATGCCCATGGACTCGGCGGCGTGCGCGAGCATCAGCTTGGCGGTGACGTCGCCGATCGCGTAGATGTGCGGGACGGACGTGCGGCAGCGGCCGTCCACGTCGATCGCGCCGCGCTCGGTGAGCTGCACGCCGGTCTTGTCGAGGCCGTAGCCGTCCACGTTCGGCTGGAAGCCGATCGCCTGCAGCACCTTGTCGGTCTCGATGACCTGCTGGGCGCCGTCCTTGCCGGTGACGGTGACCTTGACCTTCTCGCCGGAGTCGTCGATGCCGTCGACCCGGGTGGAGGTCAGCACGTCGATGCCGAGCTTGCGGTACCGCTTGGCCAGCTCCTTGGACACGTCCGCGTCCTCGTTCGGGACCATCCGGTCGAGGAACTCGACGATCGTGACCTTGACGCCGTAGTTGTGCAGGACGTAGGCGAACTCGACGCCGATGGCGCCCGCGCCGGCGATGACGATGCTCCCCGGCAGCTCGGAGCTGAGGATCTGCTCCTCGTAGGTGACGACCCGCTCCGACAGCGACGTGCCGGGCAGCAGCTTGGTGTGCGCGCCCGCCGCGATGATGCAGTTGCCGAAGGTCACGGTCTCGGTCGAGCCGTCGGCCTTGGCGACCTCGAGGGTGTTCGGGTCGGTGAACGTCCCGCGCCCGTCATAGGAGGTGATCTTGTTCTTCTTCATCAGGAACTGGACGCCCTTGACGAGCTTGTCCGATACCTGGCGGCTGCGCTGGAAGGCGACGCCGTAGTCGAAGGCGACGGTGCCCTCGACGTTGATCCCGTAGGTCTTCTGCTCCTGGGTGAAGATGTGCGCCAGCTCGGCGTTGCGCAGCAGCGCCTTCGAGGGGATGCAGCCGACGTTGAGGCACACGCCGCCCCAGTACTTCTCCTCGATGATCGCGGTCTTCAGCCCGAGCTGTGCCGACCGGATCGCGGCGACATATCCACCCGGGCCCGCGCCCAGGACCACGACGTCAAAGTGTTCGCTCATATTCATTGACGATATTCGGCGCGGGGCCGTGCTCGCATCCCGGACGGCGCCGCTGCGGCGCAGGTCGCACCGGCATGCGCGCCGCCGTCCGAAATCGATCACGCGGCGTGACGAACGGGCTCCGTTACGGCTCCGTCGTCACATGCTGTTAGGCTTTGTGCGTTGCGATCACGGCCCGGGGACCTCGCCCGGCGGCTCGGCCCCTGACCGTGCTCGGGCGAGTGCGCGCTCGCTCCACGGGCCTCCCCGGGAGGCCCGCCTCCGGCGCCGCCTCCCGGTCGGACGCCGCGCTCGCGCGATGGACCCGGCACTCCGGGCGGGCCCCGCACCGGCCGGAGGCCCGAGCCGCCGGAGGCCCCGCCGCCGCACCTCCGGGGCAGCCCCCGCGGGCCGGTGGCGCGGACCGCTGGGGACACGGACCGCTGGAACACGGCGGCACCGGCCGATCGTTGCCCTCAGATGCCCCTGTCCCCGGGTGCGGCGACCCGTCCCGAGCCGAGTGGAGGAGAAGCCGAGTGAGGATTCCCAAGCGCGTCAACGCCGTCCTGGACTGGATGGAGCAGCACTTTGGCGCACTTGCGGTGGTCGTCGCGCTGATCGTCGTTGGCCTGGTCGCCACGCTCGCGCCGCCGCTGGTCGGGCTCCCCGTCGCCGGCTTCGTCATCGGGCTCGCCGTCGGCGGGTTCCTCGTGCACGTCCGGCTGAGCCGGCGGATCGCGCGGGCCCGCGCGGAGGTCGACGACCTGCTCCGCGAGAACGGCGCGCTGCGGCACCGCAACACGATCCTCGCCAGCGGCGTGATCACCCGGGGCGCGCAGGAGACGCAGGCGCTGGTGGCCATCCCAGAGGACGACGAGGACCTCGTCGAGGACGACCCGACCCGCACCGCGGCGCTCCCGGAGCTGACCGACGAGCTGCTCGGCGGCGACCCGGGCGACACCCTCGGCGACGGCGTCGTGAGCGGTGCCGAGGCCACGGCCGAAGTGCCCCCGGTCGACGTTCCTCCGTCCGAGGTTCCTCCGGCCGAAGCCGGCGCGGAGGAGCCCGCCGGGGATGAAGAGGACGAAGAGGACACCGCCAAGAACGTCCGGAGGGCGTGAGCGCGCGCCTCCCGCCGAGTCATCGGACCGCCAAGACCGTGCGTTAACTCCGCCGATCTTCGGGCAGGGGACTGCCGGGAGGTGCGGATGAACGCAGAGTTCGGTCCGGATCCCGCCGCCACGCGGGGAACGGGGACGGCCGGCGGTGGCGACCACGTCGCGACGGAGGACGTGGACCTCGGCGCGGTGCACAAGGCCGTCATAGCGTCCGCGATGGGCAACTGCATCGAGTGGTTCGACTTCGGCGTGTTCAGCGCCGGGGTGATGACCTCGATCATCGGCACCAAGTTCTTCCCCGAGCACATCTCCGGCAGCGCGACGCTGCGCTCGTTCGCGCTGATCGCCGCGGCGTTCCTGGCCCGCCCGTTCGGTGGGCTGTTCTTCGGCCCGATGGGCGACAAGCTCGGCCGCAAGCGGGTGCTCGCCACCACGATCATCCTGATGTCGGGCTCCACCTTCGTGATCGGCATCCTGCCCGGGTACGGCGCCATCGGGATCGCGGCGCCGCTGCTGCTGCTGGCGGTGCGCCTCACGCAGGGGTTCTCCACGGGCGGCGAGTACGGCGGCGCCGCCACGATGATCGCCGAGTACGCGCCGACGAACCGCCGCGGCTACTTCGGCAGCTTCCTGGAGTTCGGCACGCTGACCGGCTACATCCTGGGCGCCGGGCTCGTCCTGCTGGTGAACGTGGCGGTCGGGGACGCGGCGATGCACGCCTGGGGCTGGCGGATCCCGTTCCTGCTGGCGCTGCCGCTCGGGGTCGTCGGGCTCTACGTGCGCACCCGGATCGAGGACACCCCGACCTTCCAGCGGATGGAGGAGTCCGGCAAGAAGGCGCGCTCGCCGCTGAAGGAGACCTTCGCGCACTACTGGAAGGTCATCCTGATGCTGATCGGGATCGTCTTCCTGCTGAACGTCGCGGACTACACGCTGCTCACCTTCATGCCGTCGTACCTGGTCGACTTCCTGCACATGGGCAGCGTGAAGTCGCAGCTGGTCACGATCGGGGTCGAGGCCGCGATGATGGCGGTGATCCTGCCGACCGGCCACCTGTCGGACCGGATCGGCCGCAAGCCGGTGCTGCTGATGGCGGCGGTCGGGTTCCTCCTGCTGAGCTGGCCGGCGTTCGCGCTGATGCAGACCAACGACTGGCTCGGCATCGTGGTCGGGTACGCGATCATCGGCGGGCTGCTGGTGCTGATGCTCGCCGTGATCGGCGCGACGTTCCCGGCGATGTTCCCGACGAAGGTGCGGTACGGGGCGTTCGCGATCGGCTACAACATCTCGACGTCGCTGTTCGGCGGCACCGCCGCGGTGCTCGTCGGGTCGCTGATCGACGTGACCGGCAGCAACTACATCCCGGCGTACTACATCATGCTCGCGGCGGCGGTGGCGCTGGTCCCGATCCTGATGATCAAGGAGACGGCGAACGTGCCGATCGAGCGGGTCGGGATGGAGAACGCCCCGGAACCGGTGGGCTCCGGGGCGCGGCGCTGACCCCCGCCGCGCGGGCGGGGGACGGCGGGCGTCAGCGGGCGAAGTGCCGGCGGGCCCAGCCCACCAGCGAACCCGCGATCACGAGCGCGGCGGTCGTCTCGAGCGCCAGCGCGGTCCACACGATGGTCACCGGGGGCCTCCCTTCGTCTCCGGCCGGACGCGGCGGCTCCGCGTCCGATCTCCACCGGCCGTGACACCACTATGCGGCCGGTTTCTCCGTGCCCGCGCCCGCCGACCATGTGATGTGCGCCCGGCTATCCCCGGACGGTGTCACTTCTGTGGCGCGAAGGGGAACATATAGCTCGTTGCGCCCGTCCGATTACCGTCGGTAGCGTCTCCGTTGGTTCACCCATGGCAGACCCTCGACGAATCGGCGGTGCGGACGTGACGGAAGAGCAGTTGAGCCTCAGTACCTCTGCGGCACGGAACCTGGCGACCACGACCAAGTCCGTCCCCCAGATGCAGGGGATCACCTCCCGGTGGCTGCTGAAGCTGCTGCCGTGGGTGGAGGCGTCCGGTGGCGCCTACCGCGTCAACCGGCGGCTCACCTACACGGTCGGCGACGGGCGGGTGACGTTCGTGACGACCGGCGCGGACGTCCGGGTCATCCCCCGCGAGCTGGGGGAGCTGCCCCCGCTGCGCGGCTACGAGGACGACCTGGCCCTGGACGCGCTGGCCGGCCGGTTCACCCAGCAGGAGTACGAGCCGGGCGACGTCATCGTCGAGCAGGGCCGCCCGATCGACCGGGTCGTCCTGGTCGTGCACGGCAAGCTCAGCAAGGTCGGGACCGGCGAGTACGGCGCGGAGGCCGTGCACGGGACCCTCGCCGACGGCGACTTCTTCGGCGAGCGGGCGCTCGTCGGCTCCGACGAGGGGGCGGAGCCGGCGACCTGGGAGCACACCGTCAAGGCGCTCACCGCGGTGACGGTCCTCAGCATGAGCGAGTCCGACTTCCAGGAGACGCTCGGCCAGTCCGCGTCGCTGCGCGAGCACCTGGACGCCTACCGGGAGAGCCCGGAGCGGTCGAGCAACGAGCACGGCGAGGCCGCGATCGACCTGGCGTCCGGGCACGAGGGCGAACCCGTGCTGCCCGGCACGTTCGTCGACTACGAGGGCTCCCCGCGCGAGTACGAGCTGAGCGTCGCGCAGACGGTCCTGCGCGTCCACACCCGCGTCGCCGACCTCTACAACGAGCCGATGGACCAGGTCGAGCAGCAGCTCCGGCTGACCATCGAGGCGCTGCGCGAACGTCAGGAGCACGAGCTGGTCAACAACCGGGACTTCGGCCTGCTGCACAACACCGACCTCACGCAGCGGGTCCACACCCGGTCCGGCCCGCCCACCCCCGACGACATGGACGAGCTGCTCACGCTCGTCTGGAAGGACCCCGCGTTCTTCCTCGCCCACCCGAAGGCGATCGCGGCGTTCGGCCGCGAGTGCAACGCCCGCGGCGTCTACCCCGACAGCGTCGACGTCGGCGGCCACAAGGTGCCGGGCTGGCGCGGCGTGCCGATCTTCCCCTGCAACAAGATCCCGGTCAGCACGACCGGCACCAGCTCGATCCTGCTGATGCGCACCGGCGAGGCGACGCAGGGCGTCATCGGCCTGCACCAGACCGGGCTGCCGGACGAGTACCAGCCGGGCCTGTCCGTCCGGTACATGGGCATCGACGACAAGGCGCTCATCAACTACCTGGTCAGCTGCTACTACTCGGCGGCCGTCCTGGTCCCGGACGCGCTCGGCATGCTGGAGTCCGTCGAGGTCGCGCACGGCGGTGCGGCGTAGTGCAGCCGTTCGAACTCCCCGAGTTCTACGTGCCGCATCCCGCGCGGCTGAACCCCCGGGTCGACGCGGCCCGCGAGCACTCCCGCCGCTGGGCGTACGAGATGGGGATCCTCGGGCCCGACGCGACCGGGCCCGAGGTCTGGGACGAGGCCGCGTACGACGCGCACGACTACGCGCTGCTCACCGCGTACACGCACCCGGACGCGCCCGGTCCCGTCCTGGACCTGGTGAACGACTGGTACGTGTGGGTGTTCTACTTCGACGACCACTTCCTCGAACGGTACAAGCGGCCCCGCGACCTCGCGGGCGCCAAGGAGTACCTCGCGCGGCTCCCCGCCTTCATGCCGGTGAAGGCGGGGGGTCCGCCGCCCCCCGAGCCGGCGAACCCGGTCGAGCGGGGGCTCGCCGACCTGTGGGAGCGGACCGTCCCGCTGATGTCGGAGGACTGGCGGGCCCGGTTCGCCGAGAGCACCCGCAACCTGCTGCAGGAGTCGGCGTGGGAGCTGGCGAACATCGACGAGTCCCGCGTCCCGAACCCGATCGACTACGTCCAGATGCGCCGCAAGGTCGGCGGCGCGCCCTGGTCGGCGGACCTGGTCGAGGTCGCGGCGGCCGCGGAGGTGCCCGCCCGGGTCGCCGGGACGCGCCCGCTCCGGGTGCTGAAGGACGCGTTCGCCGACGCCGTCCACCTGCGCAACGACATCTTCTCCTACCAGCGGGAGACCGAGAGCGAGGGCGAGGTCAACAACGGCGTCCTGGTGATGGAGCGGTTCTTCGAGACCGGGCCGCAGCGCGCCGCCGAGATCACCAACGACCTGCTGACGTCCCGGATGCAGCAGTTCGAGCACACCGCCGTCACCGAGCTGCCGGTCCTGTTCGAGGAGCACGGGCTGAGCCCGGCTGAGCGCCGCGACGTGCTGCGCTACGCGCGGGGCCTGCAGGACTGGCAGTCCGGCGGGCACGAGTGGCACCTGCGGTCCAGCCGCTACATGAACGAGGGCGCGGTGCGGCAGGGCGGGCCGTCCGGGCCGCCCGGGCTGCCGGAGATCGCCCGGCTGCTCGGGCTCGGGACGTCGGCGGTCCGGATCCGGTCGCTGGCCGGCCCGCCTGGCCCGCCCCTGGGCGCGCCGGACGGCGGCGCGGGGTTCCGGATGCCCGAGTTCTCCCTTCCGTACGAGCCGCTGGTCAACCCCCGGATCGCCGGGCTCCGCGCGCACACGGCGGAGTGGGCGCGGAACATGGGCATGCTGGACGCCGGCGTGCCCGGCACCTGGACGCCCGAGGCGTTCGACGCGGCCGACTACGCGCTGTTCGCTGCGCTCACCCATCCCGACGCGCCCGGCCCCGAGCTGGAGCTCATCGCCGACTGGCACCTGTGGCGGTTCTTCTTCGACGACCTCTTCGCCGAGCGCTTCAAGCGGCCCCGCGACCTGCTCGGCGCCAAGGCGTACATGGCGCGCCTGCTCGCATCGCCCACCGCCGCCGCGCCCGGGTCCGGTGCGCCGGCCGGGCCGGAGCCGTCCGCGCCGCCCGGCCCATGCGTGCCGTCCGGCTCGTGCTTGCCGTCGGGTTCGGGCGCATCGCCTGATCCAGTGGAGCGGGGGCTCGCGGACCTGCGGGCCCGTACCGCCGCCGCCATGTCCGACGACGAGCGCGCGGGGCTCGACGAGGCGCTGCGGCAGCTCACCGACAGCTGGCTGTGGGAGCTGGCGGGGCTCGTCCACAACCGCGTCCCCGACCCCGTCGACTACATCGAGATGCGCCGCCGGACGAGCGGCGCCGCGTTCACCGCCGCGCTGCTGCGGCACGCCCACGCCGGCGGGCTGCCGCCGGACGTCCTCGCGTCCACCCCGATGCAGGCGCTGCACGACACGTTCGCCGACGTCGCCGGGCTCCGCAACGACCTGCTCTCCTACCCCAAGGAGGTCGGGGAGGACGGGCTCAACAACTTGGTCGTGGCCGTCGAGCGGTTCCTCGGCTGCGGGACGCAGCGCGCCGCCGACATCGTCGCCGACCTGGTCGAGGCGCGCGTCCGGCAGTTCGAGCGGACCGCCGCGGCCGAGCTGCCGATCCTCGCCGCCGAGTCCGGCCTGGACGCCGCCGCCCGCGACGGCCTCGCCCGCCATGTCCGGGCGATGCGCCGCTGGACGGCCGGCGACCTGCGCTGGTCCACGACGACCGGCCGGTACGCGCCGCCCGTCCGCGACACCGCGCCGTCCGTCCGCGACACCGCGCCGCCCGCCGCCCCGCCGGCCGGGGGTGCGCGGCTCCGCGTGCCGTCCGGCCCGTCCGGGCTCGGCACCTCGGCGGCCCGCACACCGTTCCGCCCGGCGCGTCCCGCACCGGTGCGGCCCAGCGAGACCCAACCAGCGATCCCCCGGAGGTAGCGGCACATGACCGACCCGCAGCTGGCCCTGAGCACGCGGGCAGCGCGCAATCTCGCGACCACCACCAAGTCCGTGCCGCAGATGCAGGGCATCACCCCCCGGTGGCTGCTGTCGCTGCTGCCGTGGGTGCGGGCGGACGCCGGCACCTACCGGGTGAACCGGCGGCTCACCTACGAGCTCGGCGACGGGCGGGTGACGTTCGTCAACGACGGCGCCCACGTCCGCGTCATCCCCGGCGAGCTCGCGGAGCTGCCGCAGCTCAGCGGGCTCGACGCGATGGTCCTGGACGCGGTGGCCGGGAGGTTCACGCAGACCGAGTACGAGCCCGGCGACACGATCGCGGCGGCCGGCGACCCGCGCGACCGCGTCCACCTGATCGCGCACGGCAAGGTCGCCGAGGTCGGGACCGGCGAGTACGGCGGCGAGACGCAGATCGCGATCCGCGACGGCGGCGACTTCTTCGGCGACGAGGCGCTCCTCGGCGACGCGGGCGAATGGCCGCACACGTTCCGGGCCCTCACCCCGGCCATCGTGCTGACCCTGTCCCCGACCGCGATCGTCGAGCTCACCGAACGGTCGGAGACGCTGCGCGCGCGCTTGGAGGAGTACCGCAACACGCCGAAGCCGCCGCAGACCCGGCACGGCGAGGCCGCCATCGACCTGTCGTCCGGCCACGACGGTGAGCCCGTGCTGCCCGGCACGTTCGTCGACTACGAGACCTCGCCCCGCGAGTACGAGATGGCCGTGACGCAGACGCTGCTGCGCGTCCACACCCGCGTCGCCGACATCTACAACAAGCCGATGAACCAGATCGAGCAGCAGCTCCGCCTCACCATCGAGGAGATCCGGGAGCGGCAGGAGCACGAGCTGGTCAACAACCGCGACTTCGGCCTGCTGCACAACGCCGACCTGCGGCACCGCATCCAGACCCGCGGCGGCCCGCCCACCCCCGACGACATGGACGAGCTGCTCGCCCGCCGCCGCAAGACCCGCTTCTACCTCGCCCACCCGAAGGCGATCGCCGCGTTCGGCCGCGAGTGCACCCGCCGCGGCGTGTACCCGGGGACCGCCGAGGTCGACGGCGGGCGGCGCGTCCAGGCGTGGCGCGGCGTCCCGATCTACCCGTGCGACAAGATCCCGATCACCTCGACCGGCACCACGTCGATCATCGCGATGCGGACGGGCGAGGACGACCAGGGCGTCATCGGCCTGCACCGCACCGGCATCCCCGACGAGGTGCAGCCCGGCCTGTCGGTCCGCTTCACCGGCATCGACGACAGGGCGATCCTGTCGTACCTGGTCAGCGCCTACTACTCGGCCGCCGTGCTGGTGCCCGACGCGCTCGGCGTGCTGGAGAACGTCGAGATCGGCCGCTGACGGGAGGACGGGACATGTCGGTGGAGACCCCCGCCCGATCCGCCGCCGAGGTCCTGGCGTGGAGCCGGGGCCTGGTGGAGCCCGCGCTGCGGTCCGTGATCGAGGCGATGCCCGGCTCGATGCGCGGCATCGCCGAGTTCCACTTCGGCTGGCGGGACGAGGCGGGCCGCCCCGCGGCGGGGGCGAGCGGCAAGTCCGTCCGCCCGGCGCTGACGCTGCTGGCGGCCGAGGCGGCCGGTGGGACGGCGGCCGCCGCCGTCCCGGCCGCCGTCGCGGTCGAGCTGACGCACAACTTCTCGCTGCTGCACGACGACGTCATGGACGGCGACCGCACCCGCCGGCACCGGCCCACCGCGTGGACGGTGTTCGGGGTCAGCGCCGCGATCCTCGCCGGGGACGGGCTGCTCGCGGGCGCCTACGAGGCGCTCGCGGACACGCCGTCCCCGGACCCGGCGGCCGCGGTCCGGACGCTCAGCCGTGCGGTCCTCGAACTGGTGGAGGGGCAGAGCGCCGACACCGCGTTCGAGGACCGCGCCGACGTCACGCTGGCCGAGTGCCTGGCGATGGCGGGCGGGAAGACCGGCGCGCTGCTCGGCGGCGCGTGCGCGCTCGGCGCCCTGTACGGGGGCGGCGCCGGGCGCGCGTCCCGGTACCGGACGTTCGGCGAGCGGCTCGGGTTGGCGTTCCAGCTGGTCGACGACCTGCTCGGCATCTGGGGCGACCCGGAGGTCACCGGCAAGCCCGTCCACTCCGACCTGCGCAACCGGAAGAAGTCGCTGCCGGTGGTGGCGGCGCTGACGTCGGGCACGCCGGCGGGGGAGGAGCTGGCGGCGCTGTACCTGCGGCGCGGGGCGCTCGCGGGCGACGAGCCGGCCCGCGCCGCCGCGCTGATCGAGGCGGCGGGCGGCCGCGCGTGGGCGGCGGCGGAGGCGGACGCGCTGGTCGCGAGCGCCCTCACCGAGCTGGACGCCGCGGACCCCGTCCCGGCGGCGGCCGCGGAGCTGCGGTCGGTGGCGCACCTGCTCACGCACCGCGACCACTGACCTCCGGAAAACCCGGTGCCGCCGTCGTTATAGTGCCGGTGTGCCGGACCTCCCTCCCCTCGAACCCACCGACCCCCGGCGGCTCGGCGGCTACCGGATCACCGGGCGGATCGGGGAGGGCGGGCAGGGCGTCGTCTACGCCGCCGTCCCCGACGGCGGCGGCGACCGGGTCGCGATCAAGCTGTTCCACGCGCAGCTGGCGGGTGATCCGGGCGCGCAGGACACGTTCGCCCGCGAGCTGGAGGCCGCCAAGCAGGTCGCGCGGTTCTGCACCGCCCAGGTGCTGGACTCCGGCGCGTTCGGCAGCCGCCGCTTCATCGTCAGCGAGTACGTCGACGGGCCGCCGCTGAGCGCGGTCGTCCGGGAGGGCGGCCCGCGGTCGGGCAGCGCCCTGGACCGGCTGGCGATCGCGACGGCGACGGCGCTGGTCGCGCTGCACGACGCCGGGGTGGTGCACCGCGACTTCAAGCCGCACAACGTGCTGCTCGGCGCGGACGGCCCCCGCGTCATCGACTTCGGGATCTCGCGGGCGCTGTCGGGCGCGCAGACCGTGGTGAGCCGCGCCGTCGGCACCCCCGCGTACATGGCGCCCGAGCAGCTCCAGCCGGGCGAGCTCGGGCCCGCGGTGGACGTGTTCGCGTGGGCGTCGACGATGGTGTTCGCCGCGACGGGCCGCCCGCCGTTCGGGAACGAGTCCATCCCGATCGTGATGAACCGGATCGCGCACGAGCCGCCGCGGCTCGACGGCGTGGAGGAGCCGCTGCGGGGGCTGCTCGCTGAGTGCCTCGCCAAGGATCCGGCGCGGCGCCCGACCGCGCAGAACGTGCTGGACCGCCTCGTCCGCCGCTCGCAGCAGACGGCGTCCGGCGGAGTCCCCGCGGCCGCGCCCGCGCCGATCCAGCCGTCCGCGCCCTCGGCGCCGCCGCCTGCGCCCGCTGGGGTGCCGCCCGCGCCCGCCGCGGTGCCCGGGGCCGTTCCGGCGGCGGACGCGTCGACCGTTCCGCATGAGCGGCGGCACGGTCGGCGGCGGGCGGGCGTACTGGCCGGGGCCGGCGCCGCGGTCGTCGCGGGCGCCGCGGTGTTCGGGTTCGTGCAGATGGCGGACGGCGACACGGGCGGCGGTGGCCCGCACGCGTCCCCGCAGGGGACGGCGGGCACCGCCGCAGGCGAGGGGCGGGCTGCAGAGGCGGGACGCGCGGGCGCCCCCGGCGGCGAGAGCCCGACCGCGACCCGGAGCCCCGGCGCGAGCCCGAGCCGGAGCGCGACGGCGTCGCGTCCCGCATCGTCGAGGAAGCCGTCGAGCGGGCCGTCGTCCCGGCCGTCGTACAAGCGGGTCGAACTGGGGCCCGGCCACTTCACGGCGTACTGCGCGAAGCTCGGCTGGGAGTGGGAGGAGTACCGGGACACCCCGCAGCCCGGCGCGTACTGCGTGGCGCACAAGCGCGCCGCCCAGCTGATGTCGAAGGCGCAGCTCGACGCGGGATGCCGCTGGCGGTACGACGACCCCCGCGCCCAGCACTACTTCAAGGGCAAGTCGAACTACTGCTACACGACGAAGCCCGTCTCCTAGCAGCGGGTGCGCGCGGTGCGGCCCAGGCCCGCGATGAGGATGGCGCCGACGACCAGGTGCATCGCCATCAGCGCGACATAGGTGCCGGGGCCTTCGGAGTCCAGCGGGCCGGTCAGCGAGACGCCGAGGACGATGCCGGCGGTGACGCCCCAGGTGCGGCCGGGGCGCTTCGCGCGGCGTTCCAGGACGGCCAGCAGCCCCCAGCCGGCCAGCCCGGCCAGCAGCGTGAACACGATCACGGCGGCGGGGCCGACGTGCTGGCCGCGTGCGTGCATGCCGGCACCGCCGATCGGGTCGGCGACCGCCCAGACGAGCAGCGCGGCGCCGGCCGCGGCGACGAGGGTGAGGGCGCGGCGGGCGGTGGTGCCGCCGGCGGGACGGGTTCCGGTCATCTCGTTCATGGCCGCCACGATCGCCGCCGGACGGGGCGCGGCGCATCGGGCGGGCGGCTGCGGCGGGTCCGCCCCCGGTCCGAGGGACCCCCTACTTCGGTAGGTGTCGGGGCCGCCGGGCCCCGCCTTACCCTGACCCCGTGAACAGCGAGGACATCTGCGAAGCCGAGCGGCGCGGCCCGCGGCTCGCCGTCGGCGCGGCCGTGGTCGTCGCCGCCGTCGGGGCGCTCGGCGCGGTGACGCTCTGGGGCCGGCCCGCGGGGGACGCGGTGCCGCTCGGCCTCGACATCGCGGCCGGGGTGCTGGCCTGCGCGCTGTCGCCGTCCGTCCTGTGGCGCCCGGTGCCGGGGACGCTCGCGCTGACCGTGCTGGCAGCGCTGTCCCCGGCGGCGACGCCCGCGGCGACCTTCGGCGCGTTGCACGTCGCGCAACGGCGCCGGTTCCCGGTCGCGGTCGCGGTCGGCGCCGCGGGGATCGCCGCGCACGCGGCGCGCGGGCTCTGGCGGCCGATGGGCGGCATCAGCTACGCCTGGTGGCTGCTGCTGGTCGCCCTCGCGTACGGCGCGCTCGTCGGGTGGGGCGCGCTGACGCAGGCGCGCCGCGCGCTGCTGGCCTCGCTGCGCGAGCGGGCCCGCCGCGCCGAGGCCGAGCAGGGCCGCCGCGTCGCCGAGGCCCGGATGCTGGAGCGCACCCGCATCGCCCGCGAGATGCACGACGTCCTCGCGCACCGGCTGTCGCTGCTGGCGACCTACGCGGGCGCGCTGGAGTACCGTCCGGACGCGCCGCCGGAGAAGCTCGCGCAGGCCGCCGGGGTGGTCCGCGCCGGGGTGCACCAAGCCCTCGACGAGCTGCGCGAGGTGATCAACATTCTGCGGGACGAGGACGCTGGCGACGACGACCGGCCCCAGCCCGTCCTCACCGACCTGCCGGCGCTGGTGGCGGAGTCCCGCGACGCGGGCGGGAGCGTGCAGCTGCGGGACGAGGTCGTCGAGCCCGCCGCGCTGCCCGCCGCCGCCGGGCGCACCGCGTACCGGGTCGTCCAGGAGGGGCTGACGAACGCGCGCAAGCACGCGGCGGGCCGCCCCGTCCGGGTGGCGGTCGAGGGCCGTCCCGGCACCCGGCTGGTGATCGACATCCGGAACCCGCTGCCGCCGGACGGCGCCGTCCCGCTCGCCCCCGGCACCGGGACGGGCCTGGTCGGGCTGACCGAGCGGGTGCAGCTGGCCGGCGGCCGGCTGGACCACGAGGTCGCCGCCGGGGAGTTCCGGCTGCGCGCCTGGCTACCATGGCCGGCGTGACGGCTTCCGGGACCAGCGGTGACCGCCCCCTGCGCGTGCTGATCGTGGACGACGACGCCCTCGTCCGGGCGGGCCTGTCGATGATGCTGGACGGCGTCCACGGCATCTCGGTCGTCGGGGAGGCGGCGGACGGCGCGGAGGTGCCGGAGGCCGCCGACCGGCACGCGCCCGACGTCGTCCTGATGGACCTGCGGATGCCCCGGGTCGACGGCATCACCGCGACCCGCGGCCTGCGCCGCCGCGATCCGGCGCCCGAGGTCATCGTCCTGACCACGTTCGACACCGACGAGAACATCCTGCACGCGCTGCGCGCCGGCGCGAGCGGGTTCCTGCTGAAGGACACGCCGCCCGCGCAGATCGTCGACGCGGTCCGGCACGTGGCGTCCGGCGAGCCGATCCTGTCGCCGCGGATCACCCGGCGGCTGATGGACCGCGCCGCCACCCAGGCGGGCGCGTACGAGCGCGCCCGCACCGCGCTCGGGCGGCTCAGCCCGCGCGAGGGCGACGTGGTCGTCGCGATCGCGGAGGGCCGCTCCAACGCCGAGATCGGCGCCGCGCTGTTCATGAGCGTGGCGACCGTCAAGGCGCACGTGTCGAGCATCCTGACGAAGCTGGATCTCGACAACCGCACCCAGATCGCCCTGCTCGCCCACGACGCCGGGCTCGCCTGACCGGGCGGCAGGCCGTGGCGGCGGACCGCCACGGCCGGGACGTCTCCGCAGGTCAGCCGAGGGCCACGCGCACGGTCGCGGCCGTCAGCACGAAGCACAGCGGCGTGTAGACGGCGAGGTTGAGCCGGTAGAAGGCGGAATCGCGGCGAGCACCGACGCCCAGGGCCCAGACGACGCCCGCGCCCGCGCGCAGGGCGACGCCCGCGGCGACGGCGACGGTCCCCGCCGCCGGGATCCAGGCGGGGACGCCGGTGAGGATCATCCCGGCCCGCGCCGGAACGGCGATCGCGCCGGCCGCCAGGACGAGGACGAGCGGCGCCAGCACCCGGGGAGTGAAGGGGACGTCCGCGTTCAGCAGGCCCCGGGACAGGGCGGCGACGTCGCGGGCGGGCCAGGTGCGGCCGGTCATCCAGTACGCGTGCAGGGCGGCGTCGAGGCCGAGGACCGCGGCGGCGAGGAGGGCCGCCAGTTCGAGAATGCTCATGCCTGGAAGAGGGCGCGGACCTCCCGTACCACTCCCGTGATCCGCGTCACTCCGCCGGGGTGAACCGCCTGACGAACCGGCGCAGGACGGCGGGGCCCAGCATGCGGCGCAGCACCGGGCCCGCGACGCGCACGCCCGGGACGCGGAGCCCGGCCATGTACGCGAAGCGGGTCCCGTCCCCTTCGGGAACGGCCGCCATGCCGAACACCAGGAAACGGCTCTGCATCAGGCACCAGCCGGGACGCAGCACCATGTCGAAGCGCGCGCGTAGCCCGGAACGTCCGTGCACCATCGCGCGCATCCTCTCGCCCTCGCGTTCGGTGACGCGCAGGGACCGGACGTCGGGCACCAGGCCGGGGAAGCCGCGCTCCGGGTCGCCCAGCACCGTCCACACGTCCTCGAACGCGGCCGGCAGGACCGCCTCCTCCAGCAGGGCGCCGGGGTACGCGGCGGCCAGCGCGCGGAGCCGGCGCACGTCGTCCAGCTCTCCGAGCGGCCAGGTCACGGCGGGCTCCCTTCGTTGCGCCAGCTCAGCCGGAACCGCGCCCGCGCCCGGAACAGCCGCGACCGGACGGTCCCCGCCGGGACCCGCAGCAGCCGCGCCGCGGTCTCCTCGTCCAGCCCCTCCAGGTCGCGCAGCACCAGCACGGCGCGGTGCTCGGGGGACAGCCGGTCGAGCACGTCGCGGACGTCGGCGGCCAGCGACGGATCGCCGGGCGCGGGCAGGTCGGCCGGCTCGGCGGGGACGGCCCGGGACGACTGCCGGGCGACCCGGACCGCCTCACGGACGGCGATGACCCGGACCCAGCCGAGGAGCGCGTCCGGGTCGCGGAGCGTCCGCAGGTTGCGCATCACCGCGATCAGCGCCTCCTGCGCGGCGTCCGGCGCGTCCTGCAGCGCGATCGGCCCGCAGAGCCGCCGCACGTACGGGGCGAGCGCCGCGAGCACCTCGTCCAGCGCCATCAGGTCGCCGCGTTGCGCACGCCGCACGAGGTCGGGGTCCGGCGTGCTCACGGGCCCGACCTTACTCCCGGAATGACTCGATAGTATGTTCGAGTCGTGCATGTCCCGTTCCTGTGCCCGCGCGGCCACCGCCTCGTCCCGGGCCGCGTGATCGTCGGCTGGTCGCCCTGCGTCTGCCCGCCCTGCGGCGGCCGCGCCCGCGGCCTGCGCGGCCACCGCACCTACCTCTGCCTCGACTGCAAGGACGAGCACGTCACGACCAAGTGCTACCTCCCGCACCACGTCCCCGCCCAGGGCGCCGCCTACCGCTGGCCGTGACCGCCGGAGGCTAGGGTGGCGATCATGGGTGGACGGTGGGCGCTCGGCGGGGACCTGGACGTCGCGCGGATCGGGTACGGCGCGATGCGGCTCTCGGGCTGGCCGGGCGGCCCCCGCCCCGACCGCTACACGGCCCTCGCCGTGCTGAACCGCGCCGTGGAGCTCGGCGTGAACCACATCGACACCTCGAACTACTACTCCCACGACGGGGTGTCGGCCAACGAGCTGATCCGCGAGGCGCTGCACCCCTACCCGGACGACCTGGTGATCGTCACCAAGGTCGGCGCGCTCGTCGAGGGCTCCGACATCCACCTGCCCGCCGAGGAGCACACCGGCCTCACCCCCTCCGGCCTGCGCCGCGCCGTCGAGGCGAACCTGCGCACCCTCGGCCTGGACCGCCTGGACGTCGTGAACCTGCGGATGGGCGTCCTCGGCCCCTCCGAGGACTCCCTGGCCGGGCCCCTCGAATCGCTGCTGGCGCTGCGCGACGAGGGACTGATCCGCCACCTCGGCGTCTCCAACGTCACCTCGGCACAGGTCGCCGAGGCCCGCCGGATCGCGCCGATCGCGTGCGTCCAGAACCAGTACAACGTCGCCCAGCGCGACGACGACCCCCTCGTGGACGCGTGCGCCGAGGCGGGCATCGCCTACGTCCCGTTCTTCCCGGTCGGCGGCTACGAGCCGCTCACGGCCGACCACCTCAACACCGTCGCCGCCCGCCACGGCGCGACCGTCCCGCAGGTCGCCCTCGCCTGGCTGCTGGCCCGCTCCCCGAACGTCCTGCTCATCCCCGGCACCGGCTCCCCGGCACACCTGGAGGAGAACATCGCCGCCGCCGACCTCCGCCTCACCCCCGAGGATCTCGCCGACCTCGGCTGACCTGCCGGGAACCCGGAAACGCCGTCCGAGGGATAACCGGTGTAGGCACACCGCGACCCTGGGAGGCCCCCCGATGGCAGAGCCGTCCGCACGACCGGCCGCGTGGTGATCGGTATCCGGGCGCGGCCGGGCCGCCCGGCCGCGACGGCGCAGGGCGACGCCGAGCTGATCCGCAGATCGCTCGCGGAACCGGAGGCGTTCACCGGCCTGTACGACCGGCACGCGCCCGCGATCCACCGGTACGTCGCGCGCCGCCTCGGACCCGACGCGGCCGACGACCTGATGGCCGAGACGTTCCTGATCGCCTTCCGCAAGCGGCGCCGCTACGACCCGGCCCGCGCGGACGCCCGGCCGTGGCTGTACGGGATCGCGACCCGGCTCGTCGCCCGGCACCGCAAGGCCGAGACGGCCCGGTACCGGCTGCTGGAACGGCTCGGCGGCGAGACGGCCGCCGAACCCGTCGACAGCGAGGCGCGGGTGGCCGCGCAGGCGCTGCGGGGACCGCTCGCCAGGGCGCTCGCCGACCTGCCCGAGGTCTACCGGGAGCCGCTGCTCCTGGTGGCCTGGGCCGACCTGACCTACGAGGAGGTGGCCGCGGCGCTGGAGATCCCCGTGGGCACCGTTCGGTCCCGGCTGTCGCGCGGCCGGGCCCGGCTCCGCGCGGCGCTCGGCGGCGCCGACCCGACCGAGGAGGACGTCGATGGATGAGATGGCGCTGCTGCGCGAGGCCGGGGCCGGCGTCGCGCCGCCCACGGA
>NZ_JBEYYT010000101.1:0-26302 GCF_040645715.1 Spirillospora sp. NPDC046719
GACGCGGTCCTCCGCGGGACAGGGCTTGGGCGGGACGAGCGAAGCGGGCACCAGCACGACCTCACCGGCGCCCAGCCGGCGGCAGCGCTCGACACCCTCGGCCACGTCCGGGTCACCGTCCGTCAAGGCGACCTCTACCCAGCGGACGGGCAGATACCGCCCGACCAGCCGCGCGACCTTGAACAGCTCCGCGTCGGCCTCCGGGTCCGCCGCCCGCGCCACCATCAGCACCGCACCGCGAGCCCCTTCCTCGCGGATCGCTTTCAGGACCGCCGCCCGGATCCACCCGATCAGGTGCGTGATCGTGCCGAGCGGCGGGGCGAGCAGCAGGTCGCCCGGCCGGTCGCGCCCCGCCCAGGCCAGCGTCTGCGCGGCCGCCCGCCCGAGGCCGGGGTCGCGGCCGAGCGTCATCGGCACCACCACGGCGCGCGGGCGGTCCCCCAGCGCGGACCTGAGTCCCCGTCCGGGGTCGTAGATCCCGTGGGCGCCGGGCAAGGAGCCGCCGCCCGGCGGGCTGTGCGCGGGAAGGCTCTCGTGCCCGCCGACCGCCAGCACGGCGCGGCTCCCCGGCCCGGTCACGCGGTCCGCCGGAGCGTGGACAGGGTCGGGACGGCGGCCAGGAACACCCAGGTGACCAGCACGAAAGGCCAGGTCAGGGCGTGGCCGCCGATGATGCTGAACGTGTTGGTGATGGCGGGGGTCGTCACCGCGGCGGTCGCCGCCCCGACCGCCGCGTAAACGAGAGAGACCGGGCCCAGCACGACGAACGTCCCGGCCAGCGCGATCCCCGCCAGCACCGAGTTGTAGCCGTACAGGCCCGCGCCGAGGTCCGCCGCCTGCGCCCCGAGCCACCAGCCCATCAGCAGCCCGATCAGGCTCGCCGCGCACGCCACCGCCGCGACCGTCCGGCTCGACACCGCCAGACCCACCAGGAAGATCAGCCCCACGTACCACTTGTCCTGGAAGAACACCTGCCCGAACCCGTTGAAGAAGCCGTGCCAGACGTCCGTCCACGACACCGCCGTGCCCGGATGGGCGACCGACGGCGCGACAGTGCGCGGATGGCGGACCCACACCCGGTGAAAGGACGGCGCCGCGATCAGCATCAGCAGCGTCACCACGCAGAACGGCGCGGTCAGCGCCGGCAGGCCGTACGGCTTCAGCAGGACGTTCAACGCCGAATCGACCATGCTCGCCCCGATCGCGGCGCCGATGACCACGAGGAGCGTCACCCAGCTCGCCCCGAGGTAGAGCACCAGGCCGACACCGACCAGCGTCCCGGAGAACCCCCCAAGACCCGCCGAGACCCGCTTCCAAGGAACCCCGAACGACCACGCGGTTAGGGTGGCGGTGACGCAGCCGAGAAGCCCGAAGGCACCGAACTGCCAGCCACCGACGAAAAGGGCGATGAGAAAGATGAGCCCGGTCCAATGGCCGGGCTGGAAGTCGACCTGGGCCAACCCCCGCAGGATCGCCAGGACTCCCTCCTTGACCCGGTCCGCCGGCGGGCGCGACGGGCCACCAGGCGCATCCGCCGGCGCCGGCGGTGAGTCCATGGACGCCTCTCCTATCGCGGATGACGGACCGCATGGCGATCGACGGCACCCCATGCGGAGGGCGGCATCCAGCAGGGTTCCCCGAAGGCCAATGCCGCAAAAACCGGTGATCGCCAACCTTTGGTCAAACCGAAAAATCGCGAATTCCCCCATTCCGGCCGCGCCCTTCGCGGAACGCGGCGGGCCGTCGCGCCGGCTTCCAAGGAACTTTTGGGCCCGGCGGTGTGTCTCACCGCAAGGTCAATGCCCGGGTGAAGAGGAGCGGTTCCCGATGGTGCGTCGAGTCCGTGTGCTGGTTCCTTCGAGCAGGTTCAGCCGATCGCCGACAGACGGATCTCGTTCCGGGTCGGCGGCCTCGACCTGCGAAAGGGCGCCACCTGCACCACGGACGAGAACGCCTGCCGGTCCCCCGTCCTCAAGCAGTCGGTCCTCCGGGTCGTGCGGCCGGACGATCGCCGGTGCGAGGGCTACACGGCACCGGGCGGCTCGGACTTCTGCATGGTGAAGGTGTCCGGGATTCCCGCCGGCGGCGACTCCGGCGGCCCGATCATGAGCGTCGCGCCGCGCGGCGGCGAGACCCTTCTCGGTGACTTCGACGGCTCCGACCGGCAGAGGGTCGCCGAGGCCGGGGAGGTCTCGCGGCAACTCGCCTGAATCCGCTCGGTCATCCGGCGCTAGCGCGGCGCACGGGTCCCCGAGACCCTTGAGGCGGATCGAGATGTTCTCATCATCTGGATGTTCAGAGTATCCTGAGCGCCGTCGAGGTACGCGAGGAGGGGCCGATGGTCCGGCTGACCCGGGCGCAGCAGCAGGCTCGGACGCGAGCCGCCGTGCTCGCGGCGGCGGTGGAGGAGTTCACCGAGCACGGCTTCGCCGATGCCAAGGTCGACCGCATCGCCGCCCGCGCCGAACTGACGCGCGGCGCCGTGTACTCGAACTTCCCGAGCAAGCGGTCCTTGTACCTGGCGGTGCTGCTCGACTCCGTACAGCGGGACGAGCCCGCCGCCGCCGGCGCGTTCGAGGCCGCCGGCGCGGCGGACGGGGCGGAGGCCTTCGCCCGCGTCTGGCTCGAGCGGCTGCCGCTGGCCGGTGACGCGCCGGACGCCAGCAAGCTGAAGTCGCGTTCGCTGACCGGGGTGTTCGCCGATGAGCCGGGCCGCACGGCGATGGCCCAGCTCGCGAGCTTGGAAGCCCTGCTGCTGGCACTCGCCCTGGAATCGTGCGCGGGGCCGGGGACGGGACGGCGCGTGCGGGCGGCGGAGCTGATCCTGACCCTGCTGCACGGGGCTGCCCATCTCGCGGAAACGGCGCCCGGTTTCGGCGACCCGTTCGAGGTGGCCCGCGCCTGCCGGCGTCTCGCCGGTCTCGAAGCGGACGACGCCTGGTACCCGCCCCATCTGCCGTACGTCGCCGCGCCGCGCCTGTGCGACGACGCATGGACGCCGCCCGAGGAGCTGACGGATGCGATCACGGACCGTCCCGCCGGCTTCGGTGAGGACGGGATCGTCGTGGTCCTCGGGACGGGCCGTCTCCGTGCGGCGGAGGAGGCGGTTCGCGCGGCCCATCGGGGTGAGGCGGTCACCGTGGCGCTGGTGACGGACGACCCCGCCGAGATCGGGGCGCTCGTCCGGCTGCGGATCGCCGACCTCGCCGTGTGCCTGCGTCGGGCGTTCGGCCCGGCGGCCGGTCCGCCGATGCGCCTCGTCCTCGACGAGCGGGCGTTGCTCGCGGCCGCCGCCGGCGCCGGCACGGCCGAGGACACCGAGGTCGCGGTGCGCATACGGGACGGGAAGGTCGTCGCTCGGGCCGAGGGCAGGGGCGCCGCTTACGCCGCGGCGACCGCCTCCGCCCCGGCCGAGCGGCCGAGCGGAGCGAACGGGCGATGACCGAGTCGATCGTGCTGCACGCGCTCCGGTGCGTCGGCCACGCCGGGCTGCCCCGCGTGGCCGACGCGGCCGGGCTCCCCGAAGCGGACGCGGAGTCCCACCTGATCGACCTCGCCGTGGCCGGCTGGGTGACGCGGTCGCCCGGGGAGTGCGGCGCCTGGGGCCTCACCGAGGCCGGCCGCGCCGAGGACGCCCGGCGGACCGTCCGCGAGCTCGACGCCGCCGGTACCCGGGACGCGCTGACGGCGGCCTACCGGAGGTTCATGGTGCTGAACCCGGAGCTGCTGGAACTCTGCTCCGCATGGCAGCTGCGCACCGTGGACGGCGCGATGGCACCGAACGACCACTCCGACCCGGTGTACGACGCCCGCGTCCTGAACCGCTTCGCCGACCTGGACGGACGCGCCGGAGCCGTCGCCGCGGACCTGTCCGCGGCGCTGCCCCGGTTCGGGCGGTACCGGGTGCGGCTCACCGCCGCGCTCGGCCGGGCCAGGTCCGGTGCTCTGGAGCATCTGACGGACAGCACCACCTCGTACCACACCGTGTGGTTCCAGCTCCACGAGGACCTGCTCGCCACCCTCGGCATCCCGCGCCGGTGAATCGCGTTCCGATGCGCTGGATCCATCCCCTCGCCCCCGGTGCGCGTGAGTCGGCGGACGTTCTCGGCGGCAAAGGCCACGGGCTCGTCGTCCTGCGACGCCTCGGCCTGCCCGTGCCGGCGGGTTTCGTCATCGGCGCCCCCGCCTGCCGAGCCTTCCTCCGGGACGGGCGCCTTCCGGAGGGCTTCGACGCCGATCTGTCCGCCGCCGTCCGCCGGCTGGAGGCCGCGACCGGAAGGCGCTTCGGTGCGGGCCCGCGCCCGCTCGCGGTGTCGGTCCGGTCGGGCGCCGCCGTGTCGATGCCCGGCATGATGAGCACCGTCCTCGACCTCGGTCTCACCACCGAGGCGACCGCCGCGCTGGCCGCCGAGACCGGCGACCCGGTCTTCGCGGACGAGACGCGCCGCCGGTTCCTCATGAGCTTCGCGACCGCGACGAACGGGATCCCGGACCTCGCGGACGCGGTCGGCGCGGACGCGGCGGCCGCCGCCATGGCCGTCCCCGACGACGCCATGAGCCTGCTGCGGGCGGCGGTGAGGGCGGTCTTCTCGTCCTGGAACAACCCGCGCGCGGTCACGTACCGCGAACTGCACGGCGTCCCCCACGACCTCGGCACGGCCGTGATCGTGCAGGCCATGGTGTTCGGCAACCGGGACGGGCGCAGCGGTACCGGCGTCGCCTTCAGCCGCGACCCGAACACGGGCGGCAGGACGCCGTTCGGCGATGTCCTGTTCGGCGGGCAGGGCGAGGACGTCGTCTCCGGGCGCTCCAGCACCCGGCCGTTGTCCGAGCTCGCCGACCGGGAGCCGGCGGTATGGGAGCGCCTCGTGGCGGCCCTGCACCGCGTCGAACGGCACTACCGCGACGCCTGCCACGTCGAGTTCACCTTCGAGACCGGCGACCTGTGGTTCCTGCAGGTACGGCCCGGTGGCCTCGCGGGCCGCGCCGCGGTCCGCGTCGCCGTCGACCTCGCCGACGAAGGGCTCATCGACCGGCGCACGGCCCTGCGGCGGATCTCACCGCGGCATCTCCGCGGCGCCCGCACCCCGCGGATACGGACCGGCCTCGGGATCGACCTCCTCACGCGCGGCCGAGGAGCATGCCCGGGCGTCGCGACCGGACGCGTCGCGGTCACCGCCGACCGGGCCGTCCGGATGGCCGCCGAGGGGCCGGTGATCCTGGTGCGTCCCGTCACCTCACCGCTCGACATGCACGGCCTGGCCGCCGCTTCCGGGGTGGTCACGAGCCGCGGCGGGCCGGCGAGCCACGCCGCCGTCGTCGCGCGGGCCATGGGCAAGGCCGCGGTCGTCGACGCGGCCGGCCTCACCGTCGACGCCGGGGCGGGGTGCGCGCGGGTCGGCGACCGCGTCGTCCCCGAAGGGACGCTGATCACCATCGACGGCACCGGCGGGGAGGTCGCGGCCGGTGACCCGGGCGTCGGCGCCGCGCTCGTCGACGAGCACCTGCACCGGCTGCTCGACTGGGCCGACGAGGTCTCCGGCGATCGATCGGCGCGCCCGGACGACGAACGCCTCAGTGCGGCGCACGCACGGCTGTGAAACGGCCTGTCGGGTGGTCCGGCCGCGTTCGCGAGGGCGACGGGCCTGGAAGAGGCGGGTGGAGGGGAGCGTGGGGAGCGGCGGTGGGCAGTCCGTGCGCCTGACGGTGCGGTCGGGTTCCGGGGGACGCGCCGGGGGCCGGCGTCAGTGGCTCGGGCCGGGCCTCATCAGCGCGAGCTGCGGGGGCGGGGCGAGGGGGACCGTAGGCTCGTCCCAGTCGTCGTCGACGGTTCCGTCGCCGGCTTCCACGGCCGCCTCGGTGTGCTCGCCGAGCTCGGCCGTGAACCGCTCAAGGGCGAAGGCGCGGATCATGGAGAGGAGCACGTACCGGGTCTCCCCCGCGCCGTCGGCCTCGACGAGCAGCAGCCGGGCGTCGACGAGGGCGGACAGCATCCGCTCCAGCTCGAAGGAGTCGATCTGGAAGCGCCGGGCCATCTCCTCGACGCCGAAGCGGGCGGGCGCGTGCCGGCCGAGCAGGAGGAGGACCGTCCGCGCGGAGTCGTCGAGCTCGAGGTAGCTCTGCTCCAGCCGCGTCCACATGTCGAAGGTGCCCGAGCACAGCTCCTCGATGCGCCGGCGGCCGTACTCCAGGCTCGCCACCCAGCGGTCGAGCGAGGGCGACGCCGGACGGGCGAGCCGGGCGCCGACCGCGCGCACGGCCAGCGGCAGGTTCTCGCAGTAGTCGACGATGGACCGGGCGGCCTGGCGCTCGGGACCGCTCCACCGGCGGCCGACGATCATCCCGAGCAGCTCGACCGCGTCGTCCTCCGCGAGCGGATTGATCTCGAACGTGCGCAGCCCGGAAATCCCGTAGAGCGGTGACCTGTTCGTCATGATCACCGCGCAGTGCGGGCTTCCCGGCAGCAGCGGCCGCACCTGTTCCTCGCTCATCGCGTCGTCGAGGACGATGAGCACCCGGCGGTCCGCGCACCAGCTGCAGAACAATTGACTGCGGCTTTCCAGCGCGGCCGGTATCTGGCTGCGAGCGAAACCGATCGCGTGCAGATGGTCGGCGAGCACATCGGACGGATCGGCCGCCGCCCCGTTGCGGCGGAGCGCGGCGAAGAACTGACCGTCCGGAAAGCGCTGCCGCACCCGGTGGGCGAGCCGGACCGCCAATGCGGACTTGCCCACCCCGGCCATTCCGGTGATCGAGACCATCGGCGGAGCCTGCTTTCTGCCGCTCTGCAGGAAGGTCTGCTCCAGCCGGCCGAGCACGAAATCGCGGCCGATGAAATCGGGAATGTCGGCGGGGATCTGGGCGGGCACGGCGACCACCGTGGGCGCGGTGAGCACGTCCTCGGCGGCCCGCACCGCGGGCAGGTCCAGCGACGGGTCCGCGGCGAGCAGCGCGCGGTGCAGCCGCTGGACCGGCGGCGACGGCTCGATGCCGAGCTCGTCCACCAGGGAGCGGCGCAGCCGGCCGAAGACCGCCAGCGCCTCGTGCCGGCGGCCGGACCGGTGCAGCGCCAGCATCAGCTTGGAGTGCAGGCCCTCGTGCAGGGGCTGGTTGATGATCAGGGACTTCAGCTCGCGGATCGCGTCCAGGCTGCGTCCGAGCTGCAGGTACGCGTCGATGCGCAGCTCGGTGACCTGGATCTTGGTCTCCTCGAGGTGCGCGGCGTACGACTCCAGGAACGGTCCCTTCTGGACGTCCGCGAGCGCCTGGGACCGCCACAGCGACAGGGCGCTCTCCAGCGAGTTGGCGGCCCGCGTGTAGTCGCCCTCCGCGAACGCCTTCTGGCCGGCCTGAAAGCAGCGCTCGAAGACCGGGACGTCGATGCACTCGGGGGCCACCTGGAGCTGGTAGCCCGACGGCTCGGTGAGCAGCGCGATGCCCTGCTCGTGCCCGGACTCGCCGATGCCGAGCAGCTTGCGGAGCTGGTAGATGTAGGTCTGCATGGTGGCCACGACCGTGACCGGCGGGTCCCCCAGCCATATCTCGTCGATGAACTGGCTGGTGGGAACGACCTGGTCGTGCAGTATGAGCAACATCGCCATGATGGTGCGCAGCTTGGGCGGGAGCATGATCCGCTCCTCACCGCCCGTAGAGACGTCAAGACCGCCCAACAGTCGAAACTGCATGGAATCATCATCCCCAGTTGCACTCGCCGCCCCGGTGTCCGCCACCTACGGAGACCGTCCGGCACCGCAAAGAAACATCCGACCAACACAGGCGGAAACTAATTCAACTTTCTAGTAAATGCGTCGGCCGCCATCTTTGGACCCCCTTCATCGCATGCCGGTCGATACGTTTACAACGCATACAACCTAGCAGTGTTCGGGTGATTTAAACCTATGTCCACGTCGGGCGCGATTCAAGGGATCCGTTGGCCGTATCCGGCCATCGCGACCGCCGGTCCGGCGGAAACGGCGAGGCCATCGGATATAACGTCCGCTGACGAGGCGATGAACCCCGGATACCGGCGGCCGGCACAAGTGACCGCGAATGCGAGTGATCATTCTCGCGGCAAATGAATGACGGAATGCAGAGTGCGCATCACGGAGGGTTGCACCGGGCGCCCGGATTACCCGGCCGCAGGGCGCCCTTATTTTCCGGCGGGGCGGGTGACGCGGTGCTCACCTTCGCGCCTCTTGACACGCCGCGTGACGGGGAGCGGGTCACGGGCCGGCCGGCGTCCTCGCCGCGGCGGGCCCGGCCGGCAGGAGCCCGGCGATCTCGGCCGGGGCGTCCAGGTGGAAGAAGTGGCCCGCGTCGATGACGGTGAGCGTGAACCCGCCCGAGGTGAGGTCGCGCCAGGCGGCCATCGCCTCGGGCGGGGCGATCGGGTCGCGCGCGCCCGCGATGGCCGCGATGGGCACCGGGAGCTCCCACCGCATCTCCTCCGCCGGCGGCAGCCGGTACCCGGACAGCCAGCCGACGTCCGCGCGCAGCACGCGCACCAGCCGGTCCCGCAGGCGCGGATGCCGCCGCACGACCTCCGGCGTGCCGCCCAGCGCGATGATCTCCTCCAGCAGGTCCTCGTCCCGCAGGCTCCGCCAGCGGCCGATCCACGCGCTCTCGGCGTGCGGCGGGTGGCTCGCGCCGACCACGAGCCGCTCGGGCAGCGGCTCGCCCAGCCGCATCAGCTCGCGGACCACCTCCTGGGCGAGCACGCCGCCCATGCTGTGGCCGTAGATCGCGTAGGGCAGGCCCCGGGCGCGGGCGGCGAGCGCCCGCGCCAGGTCGGCCGGATCGAAGTCCGGCGCCTCGGCGGCCCGCGTCTCCCGTCCCGGGAGCTGGACGGGCTGCACATGGACGGACGCGGGCAGCATCGCGCTCCAGGGCTTGTACCCGACACCGCCGCCGCCCGCGTGCGGCACGCAGAACAGGACGAGGTCCGCCTCCGCCGGGGCCGGCCCGCCGAGGAACCAGACGTCGGTCGTCGCCATCGCCGGTCACCCCCGCAGATACCGGTCGACGAAATCGGTGTGGGTCCCGCCCGCGCGGAACACCGGGTGCTCCAGGACCCGCCGGTGGAACGGCACGGTGGTGCGCAGCCCCGGGCCCTCCACCTCCAGCTCGTCCAGCGCCGTGCGCATCCGCCGCAGGCACGCGGGCCGGTCCCGGTCCCAGACGATCAACTTGGCGATCATCGAGTCGTAGTACGGCGGGATCGCGGCGCCGGGCGCGCAGTGCGAGTCGATCCGCACCCCGGGGCCGCCGGGCGCACGGAACTCGGCGAGCGTCCCGGGGGTCGGCGCGAAGCCGCGGTCGGGGTCCTCGGCGTTGACCCGCACCTCGATCGCGTGCCCGGTCAGCCGCACGTCGGCCTGGTCGAAGGCCAGCGGCTCCCCGGCGGCGATCCTGATCTGCTCGGTGACCAGGTCCACGCCGCTGATCATCTCGGTGACGGGGTGCTCGACCTGGATGCGCGCGTTCATCTCCATGAACCAGTACCGGCCGTCGTCGTCGAGGAGGAACTCCACGGTCCCCGCGCCCCGGTAGCCGAGAGCCTTGGCGCCCCGCAGCGCCGCCTCCCCCATCTCGGCCCGCAGGTCGTCGTCCAGGGCAGGCGACGGCCCCTCCTCGACGAGCTTCTGGTGGCGCCGCTGCACCGAGCAGTCGCGCTCGCCCAGGTGGACGATCCGGCCGTGCGCGTCACCGAGCACCTGGAACTCGATGTGCCGGGCGACCGGCAGGTAGCGCTCCAGGTAGACGCGGCTGTCCCCGAAGACCGCCTGCGCCCCGCTCCGCGTCCTGGCGTACGTCTCGCGCAGCTCGGCGCGCGACGCCGCCATCGAGATGCCCCGGCCGCCGCCGCCCGCGACCGCCTTGAGCACCACCGGGTAGCCGACGCGGTCCGCCACCTCCAGCGCGGCGTCGAGGGAGGCCACCGGCTCTGTCGTGCCGGGCAGCAGCGGCAGCCCCGCCTCCCCCATGAGCCGGCGCGCGATCGCCTTGTCCCCCGCCGACTCCATGACCTCCGGCGGCGGGCCGATGAAGGTGATGCCGTTCTGCGCGCAGATCTCGGCGAAGTACGGGTCCTCGGAGAGGAACCCGTAGCCGGGGTGGACGGCGTCCGCGCCCGTCCTGAGCGCGGCGCCGATCACGTTGGGGATGTCGAGGTAGCTCCGGCGCGGCGCCGGCGGGCCCACGCACACGGCCTCGTCGGCGAGCGCCACGTGCAGCGAGTCCGCGTCGGCGGTCGAGTAGGCGGCGACGGTGGACAGGCCGAGCCCGCGGCAGGCCCGGATGATCCGGACCGCGATCTCGCCGCGGTTGGCGATGAGCACCCTGCTGAACACGGCATCCTCCTCAGCCCTCCGGCACCAGGTCGAACAGGGGCTGGCCGTACTCGACCATGTCGCCGTCGGCGACGTGGACCTTGGCGATCCGGCCCCGGACGGCCGCGGTGACCGCGTTGAACAGCTTCATCGCCTCGATCAGCGCGACCTGCTGGCCCTCCTCGACGACGTCGCCGACCTCGACGAACGGCGGCTCGTCCGGGGACGGCCGCCCGTAGAAGGTGCCGACCAGCGGGGCGCGGACGGCCTCGCCGGCCGTGCCGTCCGCCGCCCCGGCCTCGGCGGGCGCGCCCGCGGGGACCGCCGGGGCCGCCGCGGCCGGGACCGCGGCGGCGGGCGTCCCGCCCTCGGGCGTGTGGAAGCTGAGGTCGACCGAGAGCTCGCCCGCCCGGACGGTCACCCGCTGGACGCGCCCGGGGAGCCCGTCGACGATCTCCCTCACGGTGCTGCTCAGCGTGCGGATCCGGTCGATGTCCCCGGCGCCCGCGCCGGTGTCAACGCTGTCCATGGTCCCGGTCCTCGGTGGTCGTGATCCCGGCCGGGTCCCCGAACCGGGCGTACCGCCGGTAGCGCGCCTCGACGAGCGGGCCGGGGCCCGCCGCGGACAGCGCCGCCAGCTCGTCGAGCTGCTCCAGCAGCGCGGCCTTGATCCGGTCGGCGGTCGCCAGGTGCTCGGCGTGCGCGCCCTCGCCCGGCTCGCGGATCACGCCGTCCACGACGCCGAGGCGCAGCAGGTCGGGCGGGGTGAGGCGGAGCTGCTCGGCCGCGCGGGGCGCCGCTTCCGCGCTGCCGAAGAGGATCGTCGAGCATCCCTCCGGGCTGATGACCGAGAAGTACGCGCTGTCGAGGATCAGCACCCGGTTGGCGACGGCCAGCGCCAGTGCGCCGCCGCTGCCGCCCTCCCCGGTGACGACGGAGACGACGGGCACCGGAAGGTCCGACATGCGCTCCAGGCAGCGGGCGATCGAGAACGCCTGCCCGTTGCTCTCCGCCTCGATCCCGGGGTAGGCGCCCGGCGTGTCGACGAACGTGACGAGCGGGAACCCGAACCTGGCCGCGTACTGCATGAGCCGGTACGCCTTCTGGTAGCCCCACGGGTGCGGCATCCCGAAGTTGCGCCGGACCATCTCCGCGACGTCGTGGCCCTTCTGGTGCCCGATGACCACGACCGTGCGGCCGTCCAGGTCGGCGAGGCCGCCGACCACGGCCGGGTCGTCGCCGCGGGCGCGGTCGCCGTGCAGCTCGACGAAGTCGCCGAACATGTAGGCGCAGTAGTCCAGCGTGGTCGGCCGCTCGACGGAACGCGCCCGCGCCACCACGTCGGCGGCGGGCCGCTCCGCCAGCTCGGCGGGGTCGGTGACCGTGGCGGCGGGCGGACGTGCCGCGTCCTGCGGCGCCCGCCTCCGCGGCCGGGGGGCGTGCAGGCGCAGCACGCGGCCGAGCATCGCGCGCAGTCCCTCGCGCGGCACGACCATGTCGATCTGGCCGTTGTCGAGCAGGTACTCCGCCGTCTGGAACCCCTGCGGCAGCTCCTGGCGGATCGTCTGCCGGATCACCTGCGGCCCGGCGAACCCGATCCGCGCGCCCGGCTCGGCGATGATCACGTCGCCGAGCATGGAGAACGACGCGGTGGCGCCGCCGAAGGTGGGGTTGAGGTTGAGGTTGACGACCAGGATCCCGGCCGCGTGCAGCCGGTTCAGCTCCTGGCTGGTCTTCGCCATCTGCATGAGCGAGATGGCGCCCTCCTGCATGCGGGCCCCGCCCGACGCGGAGATGATCACGAGCGGGACGCGGTCGTGCAGCGCGGTCCGGGCCGCCCGCGCGACAAGCTCGCCGACCGCGGCGCCGATGCTGCCGCCCAGGAAGGCGAAGTCCAGCGCCGCGACGACGACCGGCCGGCCCTCGACCCTCGCGTGCCCGCAGACGGCGGCGGCCGGGTTGCCGGTCCGGCTGCGGTTCTCGGCCAGCCGCTGGGGATACGGCTTGGTGTCGGTGAAGCCGAGCAGGTCCGTGGAGCGGACCGTCTCGCCGAAGCGGCGCAGGCTGCCGGGGTCCAGGAGCAGCTCGAGCCGCTCCCAGACGGTCAGCCTCCCGTGGTGCCCGCAGTCGGGGCACACCTTCAGGTTGCGGTCGAACTTGCGGCCGTAGACCAGCGCGCCGCAGCCGTCGCAGCGCAGCCACGCGTCCTCGGCCGCCGGTTCCGTCCGGGCCGGGCCGGGCCGCGGCCGCCCGCCGTTGGTGACCGTCATCGCCCGCCTCCCGCGACCGGCGCGCCGGCCGCGCCGCCGTGCGCGAACGCGACCGAGCAGAACACCGAGTCGATCTCGGCGAGCGCGCGGCAGCGCCTGAAGTGGTCCTGCACGCTCGGGTGGGTCCGCATCGCCTCGAACTCCTCGCGGCTGCGCCACTGCGCGTAGTTGACGACCCGGGTGCCGTCCTCGCTCAGGTGCACGTTGGCCGACACGAAGCCGGGGAATCGCCTGATGACGCCGGTGACGTCGACGATCTCGTCGTACATGCGGCGCTGGTCCTCCGGCCGCACGGTGAACATGTTGACCAGGGTGTAGTAGCCGTCCGCGACCGAGATCCGTCCCATCAGAGGGCCTCCGTTCCGTGGCGGGTCATTGCGGGACCCCGCGCACCACCAGCGCGGAGTTGAAGCCGCCGAGCCCGCGGGCGATGACGAGGACGGTGCGGACCGGCAGGTCGCGGGACCGCTCCAGGACCACGTCGAGCCCGTACTCGGCGGGGATGTCGCCGATGTTGGCCGCGGCCGGCACCACGCCGTCGCGGATCATCAGCAGGGCGGCGACGACGTCCAGCGGGCCGCCGCCGGAGTACAGCCGCCCGGTCATCGTCTTGGGCACGGCGACGGGCACGCCGCGCGGCCCGAACACCTCGCAGAGCGCCGCCGCCTCGGCGCGGTCCATCGCCGGCACGCCCATCGCGTCGGGCACGACCACGTCGACCTGGTCGGCGCGCACGCCGGCGTCGTCGAGCGCCCCGGCGATGGCCTTGGTGAGCACGGGCGGCCGGTCGGACCCCGGCGGCGGGTCGAAGGAGGCGGCGTACCCGGCGATCTCGCCGTAGACGTGCGGCGCGCCCCGCTCGCGGGCCGCGTCCTCGGTCTCCATGACGAGGATCGCGCCGCCCTCGCCGGGGACGTATCCGGAGGCGTCCCGGTCGAACGGCAGGTAGGCGCGGTCCGGGTCGGGCACCTCGCTCAGCAGGCCGTTGGGCAGCTGGGCCGTGACGCCCCAGGGGCACAGGGGCGCCTCCACCCCTCCGGTGACGGCGAGGCGGAGCGTCCCGTCGCGCAGCTTGCGGCGCGCGGCGGCGAGCGCGTCCAGGCCCCCGGCCTGCTCGGTCACGACGACGGAGCCGTGGCCGCGCGCGCCGTGCCGGATCGAGAGCTGGCCGGTGTTCACCGCGTAGAACCAGGCGAACGACTGGTACGCGCTGACCCGGTGCGGTCCCTGGCTCCACAGCTTCTGCAGCTCGCGCTGCCCGAACTCGAACCCGCCGCAGCCGTTCGCCGTGACCACGCCGACGTCGTAGCGGCCCGCCGCGGACGGGTCCGCGGCGGCGTCCTCCAGCGCCCAGGACGCCCCGGCGAGGGCGAACCGGGTGGTGCGGTCGGTCTGCGGGATCAGCCGTCCGGGCACGACGCCGGCCGGCTCGAACCCCGCGATCTCCCCGGCCACCTTGAGCGGGTACGGCGACAGGTCGAGCCGCTCGGGCACGGCGACGCCGCCGTGCCCGGCCAGGGTCGCCCGCCAGTAGTCGGCGACGCCGAGGCCGTTGGGCGCGAGCACCCCGGCCCCGGTCACCACGATCCGGCCGCTCATGCCGCCTCCGGCCTGCGCAGCACCGCCGCGCTCTGGAAGCCGCCGAACCCGCTGCCGACGGTGAGCGCCGCGCCGACCGGGTACTCGCGGGCGACGAGCGGGATGTAGTCCAGGTCGCAGTCGGGGTCGGGCTCGCGGAGGTTGGCGGTCGGCGGGACCACGCCGTGCTCGATCGCCAGCGCGCAGGCCGCGATCTCGATCGAGCCGACCGAGCCGAGCGAGTGCCCGATCATCGACTTGATCGAGCTGATCGGGGTGCGGTAGGCGGCGGCGCCGAGGGCGTCCTTGAACGCCGCCGTCTCGTGCAGGTCGTTCTGCCGGGTGCCCGATCCGTGGGCGCTGATGTAGTCGAAGCCGTCGGCGTCGATCCGCGACTGGTCCATCGCGGACCGGATCGCCTCGGCCATCTCCTTGCCGTCGGCCTTCAGCCCGGTCATGTGGTAGGCGTTGCAGCGGGTGGCGAACCCCGACAGCTCGGCGTAGACGTGCGCGCCGCGCCGGCGGGCGTGCTCGTACTCCTCCAGCACGAAGATCGCCGACCCCTCGCCCAGCGCGAAGCCGTTGCGGGTGCGGTCGAACGGCCGGCAGGAGCCCTCGGGGTCGTGGTTGTCGGGCGAGGTCGCCCGCAGCGCGTCGAAGCACGCGTAGGTGATCGGGGACAGCGGCGCGTCGGTCGCGCCGGTGATCATGATGTCGGCGGCGCCCTCGCGGACCAGCTCCAGCGCGTGGCCGACGGCGTCCAGGCCCGACGTGCACCCGGTCGAGACCACGGTGACCGGCCCCTCGGCGCCCGCCGCCCAGGCGACCTCGCGGGCCAGCGAGGTCGGGACGAAGAAGTCGTAGAGGTTGTCGGCGGCCAGCGTGTGGTCGGTGAGCCAGTCGCGGCCGTTGGAGCTGACCTTGGCGTACTGGCTCTCCAGCCCCATCGTGCAGCCGACGGCCGTGCCGACGCTCACCCCGGTCCGGCCGGGGTCGGCGCCGTCCAGCGGCAGCCCGCCGTCGGTGAGGGCCTCGGCCAGCGACACCAGCGCGAACTGGACCATCCTGTCCAGGCCCGCGGCCTGGTCGGGGCGCAGCCCCGCGGCCACGGGGTCGAAGTCCACCTCCCCGGCGATCTGGGACCGGTACCCCTCGGGGTCGAAGAGGGTCACGCGCCGGGTCGCCGGCCGCCCCGAGGTGATCTGCTCCCAGAACGGCTTGGTCCCGACCCCGCCGGGCGCGACGACCCCGATGCCGGTGATGACGGCTCTGCGCATCGTGGTCACCTCGTCCGCAGGGACGGCGGGGGCGCGTCCGGGTAGGGAACGGGTTCGACCTCCACGTGGCCCTGCTCGGGCGTCGGGGCCAGCGGCGCCATCTGGAACACCAGCAGCGCCGGCGACGACGAGACGTTCTCGATGCGGTGCGACCGCGTCTTCGGGACCATCGCGGCCTCGTGGGTGCCGAGGAGCAGCTCGTCCTCGTCGATCCGCAGCAGCACGCTGCCCTCGGCGACGAAGATGAACTCCTCGGAGTACGGGTGGTAGTGCGCGGCGACGAAGTCGCCGCGGTCGAGCGACATGGTGCCGAGGAAGCCCGCGGTCGCCCCGACCGACGTGGGGCTGAGCAGCGGGCGAATGCCGCCGCCGAGCCGCCGGCTGGGGCTGACGTCCTCCATCGACACCTTGGTCAGACCGGACATGGAAGGCCTTTCCGTCATGCTTGCCAGCGGTAGAACTGCTCGGCTCGGGTGTCTTTCAGGGTCCGGAACTCCGGCAGGTACGGCTCGAGATGGGCGGCCAGGCGGTCGCGCGTGTCGACGAACGCCGGATCGGTGCGGGCCGCGAAGATCCGCTCGGTGAGGTCGCCGGGCAGGTCGTCGCGCGCCTCCACCATGTGGACGTAGAGGCCGTGGAAGCGGTAGAGCGTCCGGTTCACGACGCCGATCCGCTCGGGCAGCCCGGTGCCGTCGTGCTCGGTCCAGATCCTGGCGACGGCCGGCGCGTCCTCGGGCCGCATCCGGTCGATGAAAAGCACTCGCTGCATCTCAGTGCTCCCTCTCTTCGGCGATGGAGTCGGCGATGGTGCGGCGGTCGACCTTGCCGTTGTCGTTCAGCGGCAGCGTCTCCCAGTGCGTGAGCGAGCGCGGCATCATGTGCGGCGGCAGCCGCCGCGCGAGCGCCGCCTTCAGCTCCTCGTGGCCGAGGCGTTCACCGGTGTGGACGGCGTGCAGCGCCATCGCGCCGTCGCCCTGCGAGACCGCCACGACGATGGCGTCCTGGACGCCGGGCTGGTCGCGCAGCACCGACTCGATCTCCCCGAGCTCGACCCGGTAGCCCTGCACCTTGACCTGGTGGTCGGTGCGGCCGAGATGGACCAGGCCGCCCGCCTCGCGCCGGACGAGGTCGCCCGTCCGGTACCAGAGCTCGGGCCCCGGCGGGCCGGGACCGTCCCACGCGGTGGCGCGTCCGGCCTCGAAGGCGACGAAGCGCCCGGCGTTGTCGGCGGGGTCCAGGTAGCCGGCGAAGCGCTGCGGGCCGCGCACGCACAGCTCGCCGGCGGGCGCCGGGACCCCGTCCTCGCCGATCACCAGGACGTCGTGGCCGGGATAGGGGTCGCCGATGGGCACGGTGCCGTTGAGCGGCGTGAGGCCCTCGGTGTAGCGGTGCTGCGTGCAGCTCAGCGTCAGCTCGGTCGGCCCGTACAGGTTCTCCAGGACGCCGTTCGGGGCGGCGTCCCGCCAGGCCCGCGCCTGCGACACGGTGAGCTGCTCACCGCAGAACAGGCTCCATCGCAGATCCGGCATCGAGGCCGGGGTGAGGCGGCCGAGCCGGCGCGCCACCGAGATGAGCGACGGCACCGAGAACCAGTGGGTGATCCCCCGCCCGGTGACGAAGCGGGCCGGGTTCATCAGCTCGCCGCGGCGCGGGACGACGACGGCCGCGCCGGACGCCCAGGAGGCGAACAGGTCGAAGACGGAGAGGTCGAAGGTGAGGTCGAAGGTCTGCGACACCCGGGAGCCGGGGCCGAGCCCGTAGCGCGGGACGACGTGGTCCAGGTAAGCCGACAGGTTGTCATGGCCGACGGGCACCCCTTTGGGGACCCCGGTCGATCCCGAGGTGAACAGGATGTAGGCGGTGTCCCCGGCCGGTCGCGCCGGGGCCGGCCGCTCGCCCGCGAGCTCGCCGGGGAACGACGGGCCCAGCCCTATGACGGGCACGGCGGCCGCGAACCCGGGGTCCTGCGAGACCACCGCCTCGACCCGTCCGGCCGCGATGACGCGCTCGTTGCGCTCCGCCGGGAAGGACGGGTTGAGCGGGACGGTCACCGCGCCGAGCCGCTGGATCGCCAGGTAGCCCGCGTACGCGGCGAGCGTGCGCGAGGCGTGCAGGCCGACGGCGCGGGGCGCGCCGCCGCACCGCGCGGCGATCCGGCCGGCGACGCGGGCCGCCAGCTCGTCGAGCTCGCGGTAGGTGAGGCGGTCGCCGGCCAGTTCGAGGGCGACGGCGTCCGGATGCCGGGCGGCCGAGTCGGCGAACCGGGAGTGCAGGCTTCGTTGTGGCATGGCTGTCTCCTCGAGACGGCCCGCTGGCGCGCCGTGCGGGCGCGCGGGCGGGCCGTCCGGTTCACTTGCGGCCGATCTCGGCCCCGCCGAGCGCGATCCGCTCGATCTTCTCCTTGATCACCGCCTGCTGGATCGCGGTGTTGTCGTTGAGGCGCTTGGTGATCTCCTCGTCGGTGAACGGCGCCGTGGGCTTGGCCTCGAACTCCTGCCGCCACCGCATGAGGGTCCCCTCCCCCTCGGTGCGGAAGTCCCAGTAGATGCGCATGTACTCGAAGGGCCCGGTCTCGACCCGGTGCGCCCGCGACGACTTCGTCGCGTCGTCCCAGGTCCGCTCGCTGACCCAGCTCCACACCGTCCCGTCGGGGTCGGGGACCATGGTGAGGCGGAAGCGCACCGTGGTGCCCTCCTCGTGCAGCACCTCGATCGAGGCGTACTCGGTGAACAGGCTCGGCCAGCGGCGGACGTCGTTCATCGTCCGCCAGACCAGCTCGATCGGCGCGTCGATGTGGATGGAGTTGTCGATCGAGTTGGCCATCAGTTCTCACTCCCCGGAGCGGCGTTGATGTGGGCGTGGATCTCGGCGATGGTCATCGCCTGCGACTCGTCGGGCAGGCTGATCCCGTAGTCGTCCTGCAGGACCTTCTCCAGCTCGATGACGCCGATCGAGTCGATGCCGAGCTCGGCGAGGGACAGCCCGTCGTCGATCTGCTCGGGCTCCAGGCCGATGTGCGTGGTGAGGATGTCGTGCAGCCGTTCGCGCGGCACCGCGGGCGCGGGCATGGGGTACCTCCTGGGTTCGGTGATCACACCGGACGGCACTCGAGGAGCGTCCAGTGGTAGACGGGCTCGGAGACCAGCTCGAAGCCGGCCCCGGCGAACAGCGCGTTCCAGTCGTCGAGGGTGCGCTCCCGGCCGCCGTGCAGCACGAGCATGTCCAGGTCGAGGAACTTGCCGTGGTCCCAGGCGTTGCCCGGCTCCAGCACCGAGTCCACGACCAGCAGCCGGGCGTCCCGGTCGCCGATCGCCGACCGGACGCGGCGCAGGACCAGCCCGGCGTCCTCGTCGTTCAGGTCGTGCAGGACGGCCTTGATGAAGTAGCAGTCGCAGTCGCCGGGGACGTCCGCGGTCCGCAGGTCGCCGGCGACCACCTCGGCGCGGTCGCCCACCTGGTGCTCGGCGAGCAGCTTGGCGGCCTTCTCGGCCATCCAGGGCAGCTCGATCAGGTGGCCGGTGGTCTCGGGGAACGCCTTCAGCACGTGGGCGAGGAAGAAGCCGTCGCCGCCGCCGAGGTCGGCGATCCGGCGGAACCGCGCCAGGTCCCACTGGGCGAGCTCCTGCTCGACGAACTGCCGGCTCCAGTGCGACATGAAGCCGTCGTAGTAGGCGTCGACCTCGGGGTTCCGCTGCAGGTACTCGACGAACGGGACGCCGAACGCCTTCTCGAAGGCCGGCTCGCCCGTCCGGACGCTGTGCCGCAGCTCGGCGTAGGCGCGCTGCGTGAGGTCCATGCGGTTGTACTTGGCGAGGGCGAGGACCGCGCGGGGGTTGCCGGAGCGCAGCCCGTCGGCGAGCGGGGTCAGCTCGAAGGTGCCCTTCGTCTCCGTCTCGGCGAACAGGCCGACCGACGCGGCGGTCCGCAGGATCCGGTAGAGCGAGGGGGCGTGGGTGCCGGTCTGCTCGGCCAGGGTCTCGACGGGCAGCGGGCCGTCCGCGAGCCGGTCGGCGATCTCGAACTCGATGAGCAGCTCGACCAGCTGCGACAGCCGGCCCGAGCAGGCCAGCAGGATCAGGTGCTGGGCGTGGAGGTCGTCCGGGACGGGGTTGACCGGAGTGGCCGGTGTAGCGGGCATCACGCGCTCCTTCGCTTCACGTCGCCGTCGATGGCCTGGTTGATCAGGGCGAGGAGCTTGCGCAGGGTCCGGGCCGATCCGACCGCCTCGTCGGACAGGTCGACGCCGAAGCGGTGCTTGATCTCGCTGACGACCTCGAGCAGGGCCACCGAGTCGTAGCCGAGGTATTCGAAGAGCACGTCGATGACATCGCCGTCGAGCACGCCCTGCTCGGCCTCGCCGGCCTGGGCGCGGGTGATGTCGATCAACTCTTCCAGGGTCATCTGGCTCATCTGCAAGTCCTACTGTCCGCTGGATGTGCACTGCCCGATGCCAATTACCGGGCGACATCGATTCCCCATACTCGGCACGCGCATTTCTTTTCACAAGGCCGCCGGACGGCAATGTCCGGATCAGGACAGAAGAAAGCGATTCTAGCGTTTCTCCAGGGTTTTATCAGACCCGGGAACGATCAGCGCCGGCCCCGCCAATAACTACACCACATGCCGCTTGACGTGGCCTTTCACAGATCCCTCAGTGAGAATCTAGAGCGATTGGTCAGCATCTGCCGCAGAGTGATTTACCGCATGAGGCTGGTCGCTCATCAATGCGGCCCACGACCGAATGAGGACGCACCGTGCCCGATGTCGAGGTTCCCGTACTGATCATTGGAGGCGGGCTGACCGGCCTTGCCGCCGCCCTTTTCCTCCGGCAGAACGGCGTCGACTGCCTGCTGGTGGAACGCAACACGACGACCTCCCAGCTGCTGCGCTCCACCCACGTCAGCCCGCGGACGATGGAGCTGTTCCGCACCGTGGGCGTCCAGCAGGCCGTCTGGGACACCGCCGAGAAGGTCGTGCGCGGCGAGTACTGGTCGCGCACCGACCTGCCGCCGCACCACCTGCCGCGCGCCATCCTGCGCGCCGACTCCCTGGCCCACGTCGTGAACGGGGACGTCATCGTCATGGAGCAGGGCGTCAACCGGTTCGACGACGTCGGCCCGGTCGAGCCCGTCTGGTGCGGCCAGGACCGGGTGGAGCCGATCATGCTCCGCGAGGCCGTCGCGCGGGGCGCGCGGGCCGAGTTCAACACCGAGATGCTCTGGTTCGAGCAGGACGCCGACGGCGTCACCGCGGCGGTCCGCGACCGCGCCACCGGCGCCGAGCGGACCGTGCGCGCCCGGTACATGATCGCCGCGGACGGCGCCGGCGGCCGGATCCGGACCGCGCTCGGCATCGGGCGGTCCGGCGAGGGCACCGTCGGCCACGTGCTGAACGTGCTGTTCAAGGCCGACCTGGACGCGATCCTCGGCGGCCGCCGGTTCCTCATCCTCTACCTGACCAACCGCACCGCGCCCGGCATGCTGTTCAAGCTGGACGACGAGCGGTGGATCTTCGGCCTGTTCTGCGGGCCGGAGGACATCGAAGAGGGCAGGATCCCCCACGCCGAGTGCGCGGAGCTGATCCGCACCGCCACCGGCGTGCCCGACCTGCCCATCGACGTGCACATGACCATGGGCTGGTGGATGGCGCACGAGGTCGTCGACCGGTACCGCTCCGGGCGGGTCTTCCTCGCCGGCGACGCCTGCCACGTGATGCCGCCGACCGGCGGGTTCGGCGCCAACGCGGGCGTCCAGGACGCCAACAACATCGCGTGGAAGCTGGCCGCGGTCATCAACGGCTGGGCCGGCGAGGCGCTCCTGGACACCTACGAGGCCGAGCGCCGCCCCGTCGGGAAGGAGACGGCCGACCAGGCGTGGATGCGCCACATCCAGTGGAGCGCCCCGAAGGAGGCCGCCAAGTACGACCAGCGCGACCAGACCACCATCACCATGGGCTACCGCTACGCGTCGCGCGCCGTCGTCGGTGAGGCGTTCACCGAGGCGCTGCCGGAGGAGCTGAACATCGACGGCCGCCCCGGCATGCGCGTGCCGCACGTCTGGCTGGAGCGCGACGGCGAGCGGGTGTCCTCGGTCGACCTGGCAGGCGACGCCTACGCGCTGCTGGCCGGGCCCGAGGGCGCGGCCTGGACGCGCGCCGCCCGGCGGGAGGCCGAGCGTTCGGGCATGCCGCTGCGGGCGTACACCGTCGGCCCCGCCATGGACCTCGACGACCCCGGCGGCGCGTTCCCAGAGGCGGCGGGGATCGGCTCCTCGGGCGCGGTGCTCGTCCGGCCCGACGGGTTCGTCGCCTGGCGCGCCGAGGAGGCGGCCGAGGACGCCGGGACGGCCCTGGCGAAGGTCCTGGACGCCGTCACCGGCCGCGCCGCCGCCGTGACCCCCTGATCCCCCGACCGCCCGTTCCCGAGCCCGCCAGCCACCGATGCGGAGGACCGGCCATGGTGCACATCTCGACCGACGACGACTACTACACGACCATCACCGTCTTCACCACGACGCCGGAGAACCAGCGCCGGCTCTTCGAGGTGATCAAGGAGGGCGAGGAGCGGCTCCGCGGCTTCCCCGGCCTGGTGTCGGCCGGCCTCCACCTCAGCCACGACGGCACGCGCCTCATCGGCTACGCGCAGTGGGAGAAGAAGGAGGCCTTCGACGCGATGCGCGCCCTGCCCGACCGGCAGGAGCACTTCCGCGAGGTCCACGGCCTGGTCAGCGACGTGCAGCTCATCGCCTGCCGCGTCGCCTACACCCACGACGAGATCGCCCCCACCACGAGGTAACGGCCCGCACCGCGGGCACGACTGAAAGGACGCCATCCCGATGGCACGCATTCCGGCCGACAAGGCGCACTTCACGATGGTCAACATCTTCGACACCGACCCCGAGCACCAGGAGAGGCTGTTCGAGGTGATGTCCAAGGGCGCCGACGTCATGGGCGCGCACAAGGGCAACGTCGGGGTCGCCATGCACCTGAGCCACGACGGCAAGCGCCTGATCACCATCACCGAGTGGGAGAGCAAGGAGGCCTTCGAGGACATGCGCGCCCGCTCCGACCTCCAGTCCTACTTCAAGGAGGTCAGCGGGATCATCACCTCGGTGGACCCGAACCCCTGCCGGCTCGCCTACCTCCACGACCAGGCCTGAGGCGGAGAGGACGCGACGATGCGAGCAGTGGCGATGACCTCGTTCGGCGGCCCCGAGGTGCTGTCGGTGGTCGAGATCCCCACGCCGGAGCCGGAGGCGGGCCAGGTCCGCGTCCGGGTCGCGGCGGCCACGGTCAACAACTTCGACCTCGTGGCGCGCGCCGGCTGGCTCGGCGGGATGCTCCCCGCGGGGCCGCGGTACGTCCTCGGCTGGGACGTGGCGGGCGAGATCGACGCGGTCGCTCCCGACGTCACCGGCCTCGCCCCCGGCGACGCCGTCATCGGGATGTCGGACTGGCTCGACACCAAGGCCGGCACCTACGCCGAGTACGTCGTGCTGAACGCCGCGTCGGTGACGCGGGCGCCGGCGGGGGCCACCCCGCTGCAGGCCGCGACCATCCCGGTCAACGGCCTCACGGCGCTGCGGATCCTGGAGCTGCTCGACCCCGCGCCCGGCGCGACGATCGCCGTCACCGGCGCGGGCGGCGCCGTCGGCGGCTACACCGCCGAGCTGGCGGCGGGCCGGGGCCACCGGGTCCTGGCGGTCGCGTCGGCGCAGGACGAGGCGTTCCTCACCGGGCTCGGCGCGGTGTTCGTGCCGCGCTCCGACGACCCGGTGGCGGCGCTGCGGGCGCACGCGCCGGACGGCGTGGACGCGCTGGTCGACGCCGCGACCATCGGTCCCGAGATGATCGCCGCGGTCCGCGACGGCGGCGCGTACGCCGGGCTGACCCCGCCGAAGACGCCCGAGCCCGAGCGGGGCATCAGCGTGCATCGCGTCCACGTGACCGCCGACGGCGCGCGGCTCGCCGAGCTGGTGTCGCTGGCGGAGCAGGGCCGGTTCACCCTCCGGGTGGCGCAGGACTTCCCGTTCGAGCAGGCGCCCCAGGCGCACGCGATGCTCGCCAAGGGCGGCGTGCGCGGGCGCGTCCTGCTCACCCCCTGACGGTCCCCAATCGCGCCCCGCCGAGGAGCGCCCGCGGTGTCGGCCCACACCCGCGGGCGCTCCGTCCACGTGCCCGGCGAACAGTACGTCCGACCCCCGAAAGGAGCCGACATGCAGATCGGCATCGGCCTGCCCGCCAACATCCCCGGCGCCGGCCCCGAGCAGATCCTCGAATGGGCGCGCCGCGCCGAGGACCGCGGGTACTCCTGCCTGTCCGCCATCGACCGGATCGTCTTCGACAACTACGAGCCGCTGGTCGCGCTGGCCGCGGCGGCCGCGGTCACCCGCCGGATCCGGCTCGCCACCAGCGTCGTCATCGCGCCCTGCCGGCTGAACGCGGCGCTGCTGGCCAAGCAGGCGGCCTCGGTCAACAAGCTGTCCGGCGGGCGGCTGGTACTGGGCATGGCCCCGGGCGGACGCGACGACGACTACGCCGCCTCGAACGCCTCCTACGCCGAGCGCGGGAAGGAGTTCGACCGCATGCTGGCGGAGATGACCGCGGTCTGGGCGGGCGAGGGCGGGATCGGCCCGTCCTGCCGGGCCCCCGAGATCATCATCGGCGGGTTCGCCCCCCGGTCGTTCCGCCGCGTCGCGCGCTTCGGCGACGGCTGGATCGCCGGGGCGGACGGCGCGGACTCCTTCGCCGGCGGCGCCGAGCAGGCGCGGCGGGCCTGGAAGGCGGCGGGCCGCGACGGCGCCCCGTTCCTGCAGGCGCTGGCGTACTTCTCGGTCGGCGAGGACGCCGACCGGCACGCGCGCGACTACCTGCGCAGCTACTACTCGTTCTCCGAGTGGGTGGCGGACCGCGTCGCCGACGCGACGCTGAAGGACGCCGAGACCATCCGCCGCACCGTGAAGGAGTACGCGGAGGTCGGCACCGACGAGCTGATCCTGCTGCCGGTCGATCCCGACCCGTCCCAGGTGGACCTTTTGGCCGACATCATCATGTGACGCTGCGTGTGAGGCCCGGCGCACGGCGAGAGGGGCGGTCCGATTCCCCGGACCGCCCCTCCCTCGTGCGCGCCGGTCAGGTGGCGGCCGGCACCGGGCCGCCCGGCTCCGGGTCGAAGATGGGCTGCAGCGAGTTGAGCCCGGAGATCAGGGTCACGAAGTCCTTGCGCGGGAAGAACAGCTTCCCCGGGTCGATGAGCGCCTGCGCGTACTGGTGGTACGCCTCCTGGTCGAGCCCGGCGTCGTAGAAGAAGCGGACGAACGACACGATGTTCTCCAGGAAGTCGCGGTAGGAGGCCTCGTACCGCTCGAACACGTCCGCCTCGCGCGAGGGGTCCTTCAGGACGACGTCGATGCCCTTGGCCGCCGCGGCGGCGGCCAGCATCGCCAGCGTCACGCCGGTCGAGAACAGCGGGTCCACGAACGCCGCGGCGTCGCCGACCAGCACCCAGCCGGGGCCGCTCAGCCGGCCGCAGGCGTACGACCAGTCGCGGGCGTTGCGGTGGCCGCTGGTCTGGACGGCGTTCGCGAGCATCTCCTTCAGGTGGGTGGACTCGGCGATCTTGGTCTGGAACAGCTCCGGCAGCCCCTGCCCGGCGGCGGTCGCCTCGGCCGCGGAGGTCACGTAGCCGACGCTGTGGGTGCCGTCGTAGATCGGGATGTACCAGAACCATCCGCCGGGGACGTGCTCGATGAAGATGTTGCCGCTCTCGTCGCCGGTCAGCGGCTCGCCGCCCTGGAAGTAGGCCCAGACCGCCACGTTGCGCAGGTCCTCGGTCCACTCGACGGTGGTCAGGTGGCGGCCGAGCAGCCGCGCCTGGCCGGACGCGTCGACCACCATCGTCGCCCGCGCCTCGGTCTCCTCGCCGCCGCGCAGCTTGTAGCGGACGCCGACGACCCGGCCGTCCTCGACGATCGGGCCCTTGACCGCGGCCTCCTCGCGGACGTGCGCGCCGAGTTCCCGGGCCCGCCCGAGCACCAGCGCGTCGAAGTCGGCGCGGCGGACGTTGTAGGCGTGCGGGAATTCCGGCCGACCCTCGGTGAATTTGAAGCCCCATCGGCCGTCCCGCCCCCACACGAGACTCCCGCCGAACTTCTTGACGAATCCGAGCGCGTCGAGCCGCTCCCGGAGGCCGAGTTCGTCGAGAACGCCGACGCATCCGGTGATGAGCGACTCCCCGATGTGGTAGCGCGGGAACTGCTCGCGTTCCAGCACGAGCACCCGGTGCCCGCGCAGGGCCAGCAGGCCGGCGGTCGACGCGCCCGCGGGGCCACCGCCGATCACGATGACGTCGTACTCGGACTTCACGCTTCCCTGATCTGACATCGCCCTTCTTCCCTCATCCTGTGGACCGTGCCCGAAGGGCAGGCCGAACGGCTGTCCCGTTCACTTTCGCGAGCCGGCCTGAAGGAGCACTCAGGAAATGGTGGGGGTACGCGCGCGGCGCGCCTTCAGCCCCTCTTCAGCCAATCTCTACCGGTCTTATGAACACTCGAGAAAACCAACGACGGGAGGGAGGCAGCCAATGAGAAAGGTCCTGGACGACACGCTCGGCCGCCATTTTGACGGCATCCTGGTCCGGCCGGGCGACCCCGGGTTCGACGCGGCGCGCTCGGTGTGGAACGTCGACATCGACCGGCGGCCCGCCCTCATCGCGCGGCCCGCCGCGCCGGAGGCGGTGGCCGTGGCGATCGCGCACGCCCGGCACCGCGGACTGCCGGTCGCGGTCCGCGGCGGCGGGCACGGCCTGGCGGGCCACGGCACCGCCGACGGCGCCCTGGTCATCGACCTGTCC
>NZ_JBEYYT010000102.1:0-26287 GCF_040645715.1 Spirillospora sp. NPDC046719
GCGCGCGCGGTCAGCACGGCGACCAGCGCGGCGACCTCCTCGGGGGACGGGTCGCCCCGCACCACCTGCAGGAACGGCTTGTCTTCAGCGGTCACGGGTTCTCCTCGGCGGCCGGGGCCGGACGCGGCGGGCGGTCCGGCCCCGGAACGGGCGTCCGTCTCGGTGCTCTAGAGCGGGATGTTGCCGTGCTTCTTCGGCGGCAGCGTCTTGCGCTTCTCGCGGAGCGCGCGCAGCGCCTTGACGACCTGGCCGCGGGTCTCCGACGGCTTGATCACCGCGTCGACGTAGCCGCGGTCGGCGGCGACGTACGGGTTGGCGAGGGTGTCCTCGTACTCGGTGATCAGCTCGGCGCGGCGGGTGTCGGGGTCGTCCGCGGCGGCCAGCTCGCGCCGGTACAGGATGTTGACCGCGCCCTGCGCGCCCATGACGGCGATCTGCGCGGTCGGCCACGCCAGGTTGATGTCGGCGCCGAGGTGCTTGGAGCCCATGACGTCGTACGCGCCGCCGTACGCCTTCCGGGTGATCACGGTGACGAGCGGGACGGTCGCCTCGGCGTAGGCGTACAGCAGCTTGGCGCCGCGCCGGATGATCCCGTTCCACTCCTGGTCGGTGCCGGGCAGGAAGCCGGGGACGTCCACGAAGGTCAGCACGGGGATGTTGAAGGCGTCGCAGGTCCGGACGAACCGGGCGGCCTTCTCGGAGGCGTCGATGTCGAGCGTCCCGGCGAACTGCATCGGCTGGTTCGCGACGATGCCGACGGAGTGGCCCTCGACGCGCCCGAACCCGCAGATGATGTTCGGCGCGAACAGCTCCTGGACCTCCAGGAACTCGCCGTCGTCGACCACGTGCTCGATCGCGGTGTGCATGTCGTACGGCTGGTTCGGCGAGTCCGGGATGAGGGTGTCGAGGTCCTCGATCAGCTCGGACGGGTCGACCGGCACGTCGAACGCGGGCGCGTCGGAGAGGTTGTTGGACGGCAGGTACGACAGCAGCGCCTTGACGTACTCGATCGCGTCCTCCTCGTCGGAGCCCTGGTAGTGGGCCACGCCCGACCTGGAGTTGTGCGAGTGCGCCCCGCCGAGCTCCTCCATGGTCACCTCTTCGCCGGTGACCGTCTTGATGACGTCCGGGCCGGTGATGAACATGTGCGAGGTCTTGTCGGCCATGACGATGAAGTCGGTGATCGCGGGGGAGTACACCGCGCCGCCCGCGCACGGCCCGAGGACCAGCGAGATCTGCGGGATGACGCCGGAGGCGTGCACGTTCCGCTTGAAGATCTCCGCGTACAGGCCGAGCGCGACGACGCCCTCCTGGATCCGCGCGCCGCCGGAGTCGTTGATCCCGACCACCGGGCAGCCCGTCTTCAGCGCGTGGTCCATGACCTTGACGATCTTCTCGCCGAACACCTCGCCGAGGGACCCGCCGGAGACGGTGAAGTCCTGGCTGAAGACCGCGACCGGCCGGCCGTCGACCGTGCCGTACCCGGTGACGACGCCGTCGCCGTAGGGGCGGTTCTTCTCCATCCCGAAGTTGGTGGACCGGTGCCGCGCCATCTCGTCGAACTCGACGAACGAGCCGGGGTCGAGCAGCGCGTCGATCCGCTCCCGGGCCGTCATCTTGCCCTTGGCGTGCTGCTTCTCGACGGCGCGCGCCGAGCCCGCGTGCACCGCCTCGTAGCGGCGTCGTTCCAGGTCCGCGATCTTTCCCGCCGTCGTGTGGATGTCGTACTCGACCGCGGGTTCAGGGGCTTCCATCGCCATGCGGGCCAGGGTAACCGCACGCTGACCCCGGACCTGCGGGCGGGGCCCGCTGACCGGGATGAACTCCGCCTTACCGGGGCTCGTTACGCTGGGCGCGTGGCTACGAAGACGCGAGACACCCTGCGGCAGGACATGCCGGAACCGCTGCGCCGTGACGTCCGCCTCCTCGGGGCGATGCTGGGCGACGGGCTGGTGGAGTACGGGGGCCGGGAGTTGCTCGACGACGTCGAGCGGCTGCGCCACGCGGTGATCGCCGCCCGCCGGGGCGAGACGTCCGCCGACGAGGTCGCGGCGATCGTCGACGGCTGGACGCTGGAGCGCGCCGAGCAGGTCGCGCGCGCGTTCACCGTGTACTTCCACCTGACGAACCTCGCCGAGGAGCACCACCGGATCCGGACGCTCCGCGAGCGCGACACCGGCGGGAGCGTGCCGGGCTCGGTGGCCGCGGCCGTCGAGGAGATCCGCGCCGCCGGCGGCGACCGGCTCGCCGAGATGATCGACGGCCTGGAGTTCCGGCCCGTCTTCACCGCGCACCCGACCGAGGCCCGCCGCCGCGCCGTCGTCACCGCGATCCAGCGGATCAGCGACCTGCTGACGGCGCTGAACGCCGGGCAGGGCGCGAGCGAGCGGGAGGAGACCGAGCGGCGGCTCCGCGAGGAGATCGACGTGCTCTGGCGGACGGCGCTGCGCCGCGGCACCCAGATGGACCCGCTGGACGAGGTCCGCACCGCGATGGCCGCGTTCGACGAGACGATCTTCCGGGTCGTGCCGCACGTCTACCGCGCCCTCGACCGCGCCCTCGACGGGGAGGACACCGGCACCCGCCCGCCGAAGGCCCGCCCGTACCTGCGGTTCGGCAGCTGGATCGGCGGCGACCGGGACGGCAACCCCTACGTCACCGCGCAGGTCACCCGCGACGCGGTCATGATCCAGGCGGACCACGTGCTGCGCGCGCTGGAGACCGCGTGCGCGCGGGTCGGCCGCGAGCTGACCGTCCACGAGTCCACGACGCCCGCCTCGGCGGAGCTGCGGGACGCGCTCGCCGCCGCCCGCACCGCGCACCCGTCCCGGCTCGCCGAGGGCACCAAGCGGTCCCCGGGCGAGCCGCACCGCCAGTTCCTGCTGTACGCGGCGGCGCGGATCGCCGCGACCCGCGAACGCGACGCCGACCTCGCCTACGCGTCCCCGGACGAGCTGCTCGCCGACCTGCGGACCGTCCAGGAGTCCCTGGCCGCCGCCGGCGCCGTCCGGCAGGCGTACGGGCGCGTCCAGCAGCTGATCTGGCAGGTCGAGACGTTCGGCTTCCACCTCGCCGAGCTGGAGATCCGCCAGCACTCCGAGCTGCACGAGAAGGCCCTGGCCGAGGTCCGCGCAGGCGGCGAGCGGTCGGAGATGACCGAGGAGATCCTCGAGACCCTCCGCGTCGTCGCGTGGATCCAGAAGCGGTTCGGCGTCCGCGCCTGCCACCGCTACATCGTGTCGTTCACCCGGTCCGCGCAGGACATGGCGAACGTCCACGAGCTGGCCGCGTCCCTCGGCGAGGGCGCGCCCGTCCTCGACGTGATCCCGCTGTTCGAGACCGGCGAGGACCTGGAGCGCGCCCCGTCCGTGCTGGAGGGGATGCTGGAGATCCCGGCCGTCCGGCGCCGGCTGGACGACACCGGCCGCCGCATGGAGGTCATGCTCGGCTACTCCGACTCCGCGAAGCAGCTCGGCCCGGCCAGCGCCACCCTGCGGCTGTACGACACGCAGGAGGCGCTCGCCGCGTGGGCGGCCCGCAACGACATCACGCTGACGCTGTTCCACGGCCGCGGCGGGTCCCTCGGCCGCGGCGGCGGCCCCGCCAACCGGGCGATCCTCGCGCAGGCCCCGGGGTCCGTCGCGGGCCGCTTCAAGGTCACCGAGCAGGGCGAGGTGATCTTCGCCCGGTACGGCCGGACCGAGATCGCCGAGCGGCACGTCGAGCAGGTCACCAGCGCCGTCCTGCTGGCCTCGACCGACGCCGTCCAGGACCGCGCCCGGGAGGCCGCCGCCCGGTTCCGCCCGCTCGCCGACAAGATCGGCGAGGCGGCCAAGGACGCGTTCCGGGCGCTGATCGAGACCGACGGCTTCGCCGCCTGGTTCGCCCGTGTCAGCCCCCTGGAGGAGATCGCCGAGCTGCGGATCGGGTCCCGCCCGGCCCGCCGCAAGGCCGCCCGCGGCCTGGAGGACCTGCGCGCCATCCCCTGGGTGTTCGCGTGGACGCAGACCCGCGTCAACCTGCCCGGCTGGTACGGCCTCGGCAGCGGCCTCGCCGCCGTCTCCGACGACGGCCGCGACCTCGTCGGGCTCCGCGAGGCCTACGAGGCGTGGCCGCTGTTCAACACACTGCTCGACAACGCCGAGATGAGCCTCGCCAAGTCCGACCGGGCGATCGCGGAGCGCTACCTCGCGCTCGGCGGGCGCCCCGAGCTGTCGGAGACCGTCCTCGCCGAGTACGACCGCACCCGGCGGCTCGTCCTCGCGGTCACCGGCCACGAGCGGCTGCTGGAGAACCGGCGTGTGCTGTCCCGCGCCGTCGAGCTGCGCAACCCGTACGTGGACGCCCTCTCGCACCTCCAGCTGCGCGCCCTCACCGCGCTGCGCGCCGGGGACGTCACCGACGAGGAGGAGCGCAGCCACCTCGAAGCGCTGCTGCTCCTGTCGGTGAACGGGGTCGCCGCCGGCCTGCAGAACACCGGCTGATGGCGGAGGTCAGGCCCGCGGTGCCCGCCGACCGCGGGCGTGTGGAGGAGATCGTCCAGGCCGCCTACGCGCCGTGGGCGGAGATCATCGGCACCCGTCCCATGCCCATGGACGACGACTACGCCGCGCTGATCGGGGCCGGGCACGTGTTCGTGACCGGCCCCGGGCCGGACGGCCTGATCGTCCTCATTCCCGAGGACGGCGTCCTCCTCGTCGACAACGTGGCCGTGGACCCGGAACTGCACGGCACGGGCATCGGCGGTCGGCTGCTCGCGTTCGCCGAGACCCGCGCCCGCGCCCTCGGCCTGCCCCGGCTCCGCCTGATCACCAATGAGCGGATGACCGGCAACATCGACCGCTACCAGCGGCTCGGCTACCGGGAGACCGGCCGCGAGGTGCTCAAGGGCCGCAACGTCGTCCACATGGCCAAGCCGCTGGCGTGAGGAATCGCACCGGGCGCGGCCGGCGTTGAAGGCGGTGTGACCACAGCGGAGGAACGCCTCATCGCGGACCGCGCGGGCACGCTGGAGCTCCTGGCGTCGCTGCGCCGCGACTGGGACGGCGTCGTCGAGGCGTCGGCGCAGAGCAACGCGGACGACGAGCACGACCCGGAGGGCGCCACGATCGCCTTCGAGCGCGCCCGGATCGAGGCGTCGCTGAGCCGGGCCGAGGCCCGGCTGGCCGAGATCGACGGCGCGCTGCGCCGGCTCGCCGAGGGCGCCTACGGGATCTGCGAGCGCTGCGGCGGCCCGATCGCGCCGGAGCGTCTGGAGGCCCGCCCGATGGCCCGCACCTGCGTCGCCTGCGCCTGACGCCCTCGGCGAGCGGAGGGGACTAGCTCGGCCAGTCGGGCTTGCGCTTGTCGTTGAAGGCGGCGATGCCTTCGCGGCGGTCGGCGGAGAACGCGACGGTCCGCCAGGCGTTGTCCTCCAGGTCCAGGCCCGCCTCCAGGGAGACGCCGGCGCCGAGGCGCAGCGCGCGCTTGGCGGCCCGGACGGCGGTCGGGGAGTTCCGCGCGATCACCTGGGCGATGCCGAGGGCCTCCTCGCGGGCGGTCCCGGCGGGCACCTTCCGGTCGGCGAGGCCGTACTCCAGGGCCTCCTCGATGCCGAGGCGGCGGCCGGTGAACACCAGGTCGGCGGCCTTGCCGGGGCCGAGCTTGCGCAGCGCCAGCTGCGTCCCGCCGCCGCCGGGGACGAGCCCGACGCCCACCTCGGGCAGCCCGAACACGGCCGACTCGTCCGCCACGATCATGTCGGCGGACAGCGCGAACTCGCAGCCGCCGCCCAGCGCGTACCCGTGCACCGCCGCGATCACCGGCTGCGGGAGGTTCAGGACGCCGCCGAACGCGGCCCGGAACACCGGCCGCTGCGCGAGGATCTCCTCGTCGCTCATCGAGTTGCGTTCCTTGAGGTCCGCGCCGACGCAGAACGCCTTCTCGCCCGCCGCGCTCAGCACCACCGCCCGGACGGACGCGTCGTCGGCGACCTCGCGGCACACCGCGGCCAGCCGCCGCGCCATCGACGTCGACAGGGCGTTGAGGGCCTCGGGCCGGTCCAGCACGATCTCCGCGACGTGCCCGTCGCGCCGCAGCGTCACACCATCCATGCGGCGAACCCTAACGGCCGCGCCGGCGCCGGCTCGCGGCGAGGTTCGGTGGTGGGCGGGAGAGAGCCGGGGCCGGTGAGGTTGGATGGACGGGTGAGCGAATCACCGTATGGGGACCTTGACCGGCCGCCGCTGCACGAGGCGGCGCTGCGGAGCGCGCTCGTCCAGGAGGGCGGGCTGTGGCGGGAGGTGCGCGTCGTTCCGGAGACGGGGTCGACCAACGCCGACCTCGCGGCCCGGGCCAGGGAGGGGGCGCCCGAGGGGACGGTGCTGGTCACCGAGCTGCAGACGGCCGGGCGCGGGCGCCTCGGCCGGTCGTGGACGGCGCCGCCGCGCTCGGGGCTGATGTTCTCGATGCTGCTGCGGCCGGCGGTGCCGGTGCCGCTGCTCGGCTGGCTGCCGCTGCTGACCGGTGTCGCGGTCGCCACCGCGATCCGCCGGATGACCGCGTTCGCCGAGTCCGGGGAGCGGTTCTTCGGCGGCGCCGGCGGCGACGTCGCCGTGGACGCCCGGCTGAAGTGGCCGAACGACCTGCTGGTCGGGGACCGCAAGCTCGCCGGGATCCTCGCCGAGAAGGTCGACGACGCGCTGATCGTGGGCGTCGGCCTGAACGTCGGGCTGCGCGCGGAGGAGCTGCCGGTGCCGACCGCGACGTCGCTGGCGATCGAGGGCGCGCCGCTCACCGACCGGGCCCCGCTGCTGCGCGCGATCCTGCGCGAGATGCGGACCTGGTACGGCGAGTGGACGATGCTCGGCGGCGACCCGGAGTCCAGCGGGCTCCGCACCGCCTACAAGGAGCTGTGCACCACCCTCGGCCGCCGCGTCCGGGTGGAGCTGCCGGCGGACGAGACGCTGGAGGGCACGGCGAGGGACGTGGACGGGTCGGGCCGCCTCGTGGTCGAGGGCCCGGGCGGCGACGTCGCCGTGAGCGCGGGCGACGTGGTCCACGTCCGTTGAGGAACTGAACCTTGGGGACCGAGCCTTGTCGCTTTGCGGCGGTATGGGGGATGGTGCACGTGGGGTGAACAGTGCAGGTGGGTGCGCTGTGTCACGTCGGATCTGCAACGATATGGGGTGTACCGATCCACGACGCCGGCGGCGGGGGTTCCGCGCGACGGCGGACTGAGGGGCGGATGATGGCGCGCGGACTGCCGGATCCCAAGGAGATCGAGGAGCTGCTCCTCGGCGGCGAGCTCCGCTACACGCGCGTCGACGCCGTCCGGCTGTCGGGGGTGTCGCGGGACTTCACCGGACGGGTGTGGCGCGCGTTCGGCTACCCGTCGATGCCGGACGACGCGGTCGCCTACACCGAGGGCGACGTGGCGGCGCTGTGCCGCCTCCGCCGCCTCATGGAGGAGGGCGTGCTCGACGAGGACGGGGTGATCCGCCTCATCCGCGCGTTCGGGCAGACCATGACGCGGCTGGCGGAGTGGCAGGTCAACCTCATGCGGGAGATGGTCGCCCCGGACCCGAACGGCGTGCCGTCCGCGGAGGCGGTCGGGACGATCGTGGAGATCGCCGACAAGCACATCGGGGAGTTCGAGCCGCTGGTGGTGCACGCGTGGCGGCGGCAGCTCGCCGCGGCGGGGACGCGGGCGATCGCGGCGGCGGCGACCCGGGACGACGGGGAGCCCGCGGGGCGGCCGCCGACCACCGTCGGGTTCGCGGACATGGTGTCGTTCACGCAGGTCAGCCGGGAGCTGGAGGAGATCGAGCTGGCCCGGGTGGTGGAGTGGTTCGAGGAGACCGCCGCCGACATCATCGCCGCGTGCGGGGGGCGGCTGGTGAAGACGCTGGGCGACGAGGTGCTGTTCAGCGCGGAGTCGCCGACGATCGGCGCGGAGATCGCGCTGACGATCGCGGCGGCGATCCAGGACGAGACCGAGGTGCCGGACGTGCGGGTCGGCGTCGCGCACGGCCCGGTGCTGCCGCTGATGGGGGACGTGTTCGGCACCACGGTGAACCTGGCGGCGCGGCTGACGTCGCTGGCCCGGCCGGGCTCGGTGGTGATCGACAGCGAGCTGGCGGCGCGGCTGGAGAAGGAGCCGGCGTACCGGATCACGCGGATCGTCCGGCGGCCCGTCCAGGGGCTCGGGATCGTGCAGCCGTTCGTGCTGCGGCGCGCGCCGGAGCCCCAGGACGGGCCGCCGGACGACGGCGGCCGGTAGGGCGCGTCAGACCGGCTTGCTGATCTCCTCGCCGGGCGAGTCGGTGAGGCGCTGCAGGTAGTTCTGCTCGCCGAGGGCCTGGACGAGGCTGAGCTCGGTCTCCAGGTAGTCGATGTGGTACTCCTCGTCGGCGAGGATGTCCTCGAAGATCCGCGCGGAGGTGACGTCGCCGCGCGAGCGCATCAGCTCGATGCCGGGGCGCAGCCGGGCGACCGCCTCCATCTCGATCTCCAGGTCCGCCTTGAGCTGCTCGACGACGGTCTGGCCGATCCGCAGGGTGCCGAGCTTCTGGTAGTTCGGCAGGCCCTCGAGGAACAGGATCCGGTCGGTGAGCCGCTCCGCGTGCCGCATCTCGTCGATCGACTCTTCGCGGGTGTGCTTCGCGATGCGCGTGAAGCCCCAGTTCTCCTGCATCTTCGAGTGCAGGAAGTACTGGTTGATCGCCGTCAGTTCCGCGGTGAGCTGGTCGTTCAGCAGCGCGATGATGTCCTTGTCGCCTTCCATGGGACCTCATGCTCGCACAGGGGGCGGCGGTGATCCCCGCAGCGGCGCGTCTCGCGGCGCGGGCCGGCGGGCCGTGCGGAAGGCGCCGCGGCGGCTCAGGCGGCGGCTTCGGCTCCGGCGTCGGGCCCCGGCGGGACGAGCCGGTCCGCGGCGGCGGGCTCGGGCGTGCGGGAGGGGGTGCCGGACGGCGCCGCGCCGGCGTCCGCGACAGGCGAGGCGGCCGGCGCGGCGTCGGGGACGGCGGCGAGCGGCGCCGGGCCGCCGGTCAGGGCGTCGGCGAGCTCCCCCGCGGTGCGGTACTCGCTGACCATGGCGTGCAGCCGCTTGGTGCAGGAGCCGCAGCCGGGCTTGAAGCCGCAGGCCGCCTTGACCTCCTTGGCGGTGCCGCAGCCGCCGCCGGCCAGGCAGCCGTGGACGTCGTCCTCCGTGATCGCGTTGCAGATGCAGACGTACATCCGGTGGGGGACCTTCCCTGCGACTAGCCGGTACGAAAGCGCCTGACCTGGACCCTTAGGGCACCCTTATGAAGGTTAGGCTCCCCTAAGGTAACCCAGCGATGTCCGTTCTGGCCAGTGGTCTCCCAATCGGTGTGATTCAACCCTCAGAGGGAAGGGCTTCACCCGGTACGACGGGAGGGCGGGACAAGTGGCACAGGTGTGGCCGGGCGATGCATACCCCCTCGGAGCCCGGTTCGACGGCGCGGGCACGAACTTCGCCGTCTTCTCCGAGGCGGCCGAACGAGTGGAGCTGTGCCTGTTCGACGGGCCGGCGGGTGACGGTGAGGAGACGCGGCTGGCGCTGCCGGAGGTCGACGCGTTCGTATGGCACGGGTACCTGCCGGGGGTGATGCCGGGCCGGCGCTACGGGTTCAGGGTGCACGGGCCCTACGATCCGCAGCGCGGGCAGCGGTGCAATCCGGCGAAGCTGCTGCTCGACCCGTACGCGCAGGCGATCGAGGGGCGCATCGACTGGGACGAGTCGTGCTTCGGCTACCGGTTCGGCGACCCGTGGTCGCGCAACGACCTGGACTCGGCCGGGCACACGATGCGCTCGGTGGTCGTCAGCCCGTACTTCGACTGGGGCGACGACCGGCCGCCCCGGATCCCGTACCACGAGACGGTGATCTACGAGGCGCACGTCAAGGGCCTCACCGCCCGGCATCCGGACATCCCGCCCGCGCTGCGCGGCACCTACGCGGCCCTCGCCCACCCGGTGATCATCGACCACCTGAAGTCGATCGGGGTCACGGCGGTCGAGCTGATGCCGGTGCACCAGTTCGTCCACGACGACGCGCTGATCCAGCGGGGGCTGCGCAACTACTGGGGCTACAACACCATCGGGTTCTTCGCGCCGCACGGCGAGTACTCCTCGTCGGGGGAGCGCGGGGAGCAGGTGCTGGAGTTCAAGGCGATGGTGAAGGCGCTGCACGAGGCGGACATCGAGGTGATCCTCGACGTGGTCTACAACCACACCGCCGAGGGCAACCACCTCGGGCCGACGCTGTCGTTCCGGGGGATCGACAACGCCCAGTACTACCGGCTGACCGACGGCGACCAGCGCTACTACATGGACACCACGGGCACCGGGAACAGCCTGCTGATGCGCAGCCCGCACGTGCTCCAGCTGATCATGGACTCGCTGCGGTACTGGGTGACGGAGATGCACGTGGACGGGTTCCGGTTCGACCTGGCCGCGACGCTGGCCCGCGAGCTGCACGAGGTGGACCGGCTGTCGGCGTTCTTCGACCTCGTCCAGCAGGACCCGGTGGTGTCGCAGGTCAAGCTGATCGCCGAGCCGTGGGACGTGGGGGAGGGCGGCTACCAGGTCGGGAACTTCCCGCCGCTGTGGACGGAGTGGAACGGCCAGTACCGCGACACGGTGCGCGACTACTGGCGCGGGCAGCCGGGCGCGCTGCCCGACTTCGCGTCCCGGCTGACCGGGTCGTCCGACCTGTACGCCGACGACGGCCGCCGCCCGATCGCCTCGATCAACTTCGCGACGTGCCACGACGGGTTCACGCTGCACGACCTGGTGTCGTACAACGGCAAGCACAACGAGGCCAACGGCGAGGGCAACCGGGACGGCAGCGACGACAACCGCTCGTGGAACTGCGGCCACGAGGGCCCGGTCGACGACCTCGACGTCATCACGCTGCGGGAGCGGCAGAAGCGCAACTTCCTGACCACGCTGTTCCTGTCGCAGGGCGTCCCGATGCTGCTGCACGGCGACGAGCTGGGCCGCACCCAGCAGGGCAACAACAACGCCTACTGCCAGGACACCGAGATCTCCTGGGTCGACTGGACGGGCCTCCACGAGGACACGTTCTTCGACGAGCGCGGCCCGCTGCTCGACTTCGTCCGGCGGCTGTCGAAGCTGCGGACGGACCATCCGGTGTTCCGGCGCCGCCGGTTCTTCGTCGGCGACCGGCCGTCCGGGGACGACAGGACGGGCCGGGGCGGCGCCTCCGACCTGCCGGACCTGGTGTGGTTCACCCCGGGCGGCGAGGAGATGACCGGGAAGGACTGGTCCGCGGGGTTCAACAAGTCGCTGAACGTGTTCCTGAACGGGGAGGCGATCGGCGAGCCGGACCGGCGGGGCCGGCAGGTGCGGGACGACTCGTTCCTGCTGCTGTTCAGCGCCCATGACGGCGATCTGGCGTTCGCGCTGCCGCCCGCCGCGTACGGGCAGATGTGGATCAAGGTGCTGGACACCGCCGATCCGCTGCTCGCCGAGGAGGAGTCGCCGGTCGTGAAGGCCGGGGAGTCCGTGAAGGTCGCGGCCCGCTCCGTCCAGGTGCTACGCCGTGTCTGACATGCCTCCCCCCGAGCACGACACCCCCCCGTCCGGCACCTACAGGCTCCAGCTCCGCGGCACTCCCGAGGACCACTTCGGGTTCGCCGAGGCCGCCGCGCTCGCCCCGTACCTGTCGGCTCTCGGCGTCTCGCACGTGTACCTGTCGCCGGTGCTGCAAGCCGCGCCCGGCTCCACGCACGGCTACGACGTGGTCGACCACTCCCGGCTGTCGGACGAGCTGGGCGGCGGTGAGGCGTTCGGCGCGATGGCGGAGCGGTTCCGCGCGCACGGGCTGCGGGTGCTGGTCGACATCGTCCCCAACCACATGGCCGTTCCGGTGCCGCCCGACCTGAACCTGCCGCTCAACGCGGTCCTGGCGGAGGGGCCGTCGTCGCCGTACGCGAAGTGGTTCGACGTGGACTGGGACGCGGGCGGCGGGCGGATCGTCCTGCCCGGCCAGGGCGAGCCGAACTACCGGCGGTTCTTCGACATCTCCGGGCTGATCGGGCTGCGGCAGGAGGAGCCGGAGGTCTTCGAGCGGACGCACGCGCTGCTGCTCGGCCTGGTCGGGCAGGGCCTGATGGACGGCCTGCGCGTCGACCACCCGGACGGCCTGGCCGACCCGCGCGGATACCTGCGCCGGCTGGCGGGCGCCGCGCCCGGCCGCTGGCTGCTCGTCGAGAAGATCACCGAGGGGGCGGAGCGGCTGCCCGCGGACTGGCCGTGCGCGGGCACGACCGGCTACGACTCGCTCGGGATGATCGGCGGCCTGTTCGTCGACCCGGCCGGTGAGGAGCCGCTCACCGGGCTCTACACGGCTCTGACGGGCGGCCCCGCGGCCTTCGAGGAGGTCGAGCACGACGCCCGCCTGCACGCCGCGACGCACGGGATGAAGCCGGAGATGGACCGGCTGATGCGCGTCCTCGGCCGCGTGGTGGGGAAGCGCGACAGGGCCCTGGAGCGGGCCTTGCAGGCGCTGCTCGTGGCCATGCCCGTGTACCGCGCTTACGTCGTCCCCGGCGAGGACCCGCCGCCACAGGCCGTGGACGTCCTCAACGAGGCCGCGCAGAGAGCGCGCGGGCACCTGCCCGAGAAGCTGCATCCGGCGCTCGACACGGTGGTGGAGATGGCGCTCGGGCGAGGCGAGAACGCCGATCCCGAGTTCATCGTGCGGTTCCAGCAGACGGCCGCGCCGCTGGCCGCAAAAGGCGTCGAGGACACCGCCTTCTACCGCTGGAACCGTATGGCCGCCCTCAACGAGGTGGGCGGCGACCCGGGGCGCTTCTCCGTCAGCCCCGCCGACTTCCACGCGCACTGCATCCGGCTCGCGCGGGACTGGCCGTCCACGATGACGACGCTGTCCACGCACGACACCAAGCGGCAAGAGGACGTGCGGGCGCGGCTGGCCGTCCTGTCGGAGCTGCCGGAGGAGTGGGCCGACGCGGTCCACCGGTGGCGTTCCTGGCGGGGGCCCGCCGAGTCGCCGATGGAACCCGACCTGGAGTACCTGCTCTGGCAGACGCTCGCCGGCGCCTGGCCGATCACCCCCGACCGGCTGCACGAGTTCCTCGTCAAGGCGATGCGCGAGGCCAAGACCCGGACGTCCTGGGCCGAGCCGGACACCGCCTACGAGAACGCGGCGCTCGGCTACGCGCGGCGCGTCCTGGAGGACCCCGGCCTGGTCACCGACCTGACCGCGTTCGTGGCGCGGCTCGAACCGTACGCGCGGGTGAACGGGCTCGGGCAGAAGCTCGTCCAGCTCGCGATGCCGGGCGTCCCCGACGTCTACCAGGGCTGCGAGCTGACCGGCCTGGCGCTCGTCGACCCCGACAACCGGCGGCCGGTCGACTACGGGCGGCGCCGCGAGCGGCTGCACCGGCTCGACACCGGCCGCCCGCCCAAGGACGTCGACGACGAGAAGCTCCTGGTCACGGCGCGGACGCTGCGGCTGCGCCGCACCCATCCGCAGTGGTTCGGGCCGTCGGCGACGCATGAGCCAGTCCCGGTCGCGGGGCCCGCCGCCGATCACGTCGTCGCGTTCCGGCGGGGCGGCGCGGTCGCGCTCGCCACCCGGCTCCCCGCCGGCCTGGAGCGGCGGGGCGGCTGGGCCGGGACGGAGGTGGACGTCGGCCGGCAGGGCTGGCGGGACGTCCTCACCGGCGCCACCCACTGGGGCCCGCTCCTGGACGCCGCCGAGGTGTTCGCGCATCTGCCCGTCGCGCTGATCGTCCCCCGGGAGATCGACAGGTGAGTCCCCCGGAAGATCGGCCGATGAATCAGCGGTTCGAGGTCTGGGCCCCCAAGGCCCGGCGCGTCGATGTCGTCGTCGCAGGCGAGCGGCGTCCCATGGCGGAGGCGGAGGGACGCCCCGGCTGGTGGACGGCCGACGTGCCCGGCGCGGGGCACGGGACCGACTACGGGTTCGCGCTGGACGGCGCCGAGGACCCCCTGCCCGACCCGTGCTCCCCGTGGCAGCCGTCCGGCGTGCACGGTCTCAGCCGCGTCTACGAGCACGACCGGTTCACCTGGACGGACGGGCATTGGCACGGCCGCCCGCTGCCCGGCAGCGTCCTGTACGAGATGCACGTCGGCACGTTCACGCCCGAGGGGACGTTCGATGCCGCGATCGAGCGGCTGGACCATCTCGTCGCGCTCGGGATCGACGCAGTCGAACTCCTGCCCGTCGCGTCCTTTCCGGGCCACCACGGATGGGGATACGACGGTGCTCTCCTATGGGCGCCCCACGAGCCCTATGGCGGCCCCGACGCGCTGAAGCGTTTCGTGGACGCCGCCCATGCGCGCGGCCTCGCCGTCGTCCTGGACGTCGTCTACAACCATCTCGGGCCCGACGGAAACCACCTGGGCGACTACGGCCCCTACTTCACCAGCGCCCACAGCACCCCGTGGGGCGACGCGGTCAACTACGACCAAGAGGGCTCGGACGAGGTCCGTGCCTTCGCCCTAGAGAACGCGTTGATGTGGCTGCGGGATTACCACTTCGACGGGCTGCGCCTGGACGCCGTCCATGCCATCACCGACCACAGCGCAGTCCATCTGCTGGAAGAGATGGCGCAGGCGGTGTCGGCCCTGTCCGCGCAGTTGGGACGGCATCTGTTCCTCATAGCGGAATCGGACCTGAACGATCCGCGCCTCGTCACCTCGCGGGAGGCGGGCGGATACGGGCTCGACGCCCAGTGGAGCGACGACTTCCACCACTGCCTGCACGCCGCGCTGACCGGTGAACGGCAGGGCTATTACTGCGACTTCGGCTCTCTGGAAACCCTCAAGAAATCATTGACGAGGGTGTTCGTCCACGACGGAACGATGTCGACGTACCGGGGCCGCAGGCACGGCCGTCCCGTGGACGTGGAAAAGCTGCCCGCCCACCGTTTCCTCGGTTTTCTGCAGAACCACGACCAGGTCGGCAACAGGGGCGCAGGGGACCGTATAGGCGCCGTCCTAACCGGGGCCGGGCTCCCTCCCGGGCTGCTCAAAGTCGGCGCGGCGCTGCTCGTCCTGGCGCCGTTCACGCCGATGCTCTTCATGGGCGAGGAATGGGGCGCCTCCACCCCTTGGTGCTACTTCACCGACCACCAGGACCCGGAACTGGCGCGGGCCGTCAGCGAGGGCCGGCGCAGGGAGTTCTCCCGGCACGGCTGGACGGGCGAGGTTCCCGATCCACAGGCTGTGGATACCTTCCGCCGGTCCGTCCTCGACTGGGCCGAGCCCGCCGCCGAACCGCACGCGGACCTGCTGGAATGGCACCGGTCCCTGATCGCCCTGCGCCGCGCCCGGCCGGAGTTGAACGACCCGCGCCTGACCGCCGCGTCCGTCGTGACCAGCGAGTCCGCCGCCGCCGCCGTCGACGGCGGCGTCCGGGCGGGCGGCGACGGCGCGGCCGGCCGCTGGCTCGTCATGCGGCGCGGCGGCGTGCTCGTGGCGGCGAATTTCGGCGACGGGACCGTCCGGCTCCCTCTCCCCGATGCCGGGGTCGGAGGAGGGGCCCGCCTGCTGCTCGCGTCAGATCCGGCAATCCGGATGGAAACCGGCGCCAACGGCGATTCCAAAATCCCGGTCGTGATCCTCCCGGGCGCGTCGGCCGCCGTCTGCGGATGACCGTTCACGGCGGCGCGCCCGCCGCCCGGCGGACAAGGGCCCGAAGCGCGATGTCCGCCTAACTCCCGCTAACGCCCGGAAAATGGGTGTTCGAGGATGTACTACGAGTGGCAAACCGCAGGTCAAGAGCGCGGCGGCACCCGGGAAACGTTCAAGAATGGTCATACGATCGGTTCATGACCTCAGTACTGCTCGCCGAGGACGACACGTCCATCTCCGAGCCTCTCGCCCGCGCGCTGCGTCGCGAGGGGTACACCGTCGAAGTCAGCCCGGACGGTCCGCAGGCGCTCGAGCGGGCGCTCGGGGGCGGCGTGGACCTCATTGTTCTCGACCTGGGCCTGCCCGAGCTGGACGGCCTGGAGGTGGCCCGCCGGGTCCGTGCCGAGGGGCATGGAGTGCCCATCCTGATCCTGACCGCCCGGGCCGACGAGGTCGACACCGTCGTCGGTCTCGACGCGGGCGCCGACGACTACGTCACCAAGCCGTTCCGCCTGGCCGAGCTGCTGGCCCGGGTCCGCGCGCTGCTGCGCCGCGGCAGCACCGAGACCCCGATCGTCCAGGGGGTGCGGATCGACGCCGAGTCGCGCCGCGCCTGGATGGGCGACCAGGAACTGCAGCTCACCACCAAGGAGTTCGACCTGCTGCGCGTCCTGGTCAGGGACGCCGGGAAGGTCGTGACCCGCGAACAGATCATGCGCGAGGTGTGGGACACCAACTGGTGGGGTTCCACGAAGACCCTCGACATGCACATCTCCTGGCTGCGCCGCAAGCTCGGCGACGACGCCGGCAGCCCCCGCTACATCACCACCGTGCGGGGCGTCGGCTTCCGGTTCGAACGCGGCGACTGACAGCCCCGTACCGGCCGCCATGGCCGCGCGGTCAGCCCCCGGGCCTTCCCGAGAGGCCCGGGGCGCCCCGCCCGGGCGTGGCCCCACCATAAGGAGCCCAGATGAGGCGCCGACTCCTCCTGTCGACGCTCGCGGTGGCGGTGGTCGCGATCCTGTTGCTCGGCATACCCCTCGCCTACGCCGCCCACAAGCTCATCTACGAGGAGGCCGGGCAGTCCCTCGACCGGGAGGCGTCCGCCATCGCCGGCGGGGTCGCCTACACCCTCGAATCGCGCCAGCCGGTCACCGGCGCCGCGATCGCGCGGGAGTACCCCGGCCGGTACATCGCGGTCACCCTGCCGGGCGGCGCCGCCGTTGAGGCGGGGCCGCGCCCCCGTCCGGGCGCGCGGCAGCTCACGGCGACCGCGGCCGGGCAGGGCGTGCGGGTGCGGATGTCGCGGCCCGCCTCCCAGCTGAAGGACCAGGAACTGCGGCTGCTGCTGTTCATCGGCAGCCTCGCGCTGCTCGGCGTCGCCGTCACCGTCGGCCTGGCGATGGTCCAGGCCCGCAAGCTGACGCTGCCGCTGCGCGACCTCGCCGAGACCGCCGACCGGCTCGGCACCGGCAACGCCCGGCCGCGCCGGCGCCGCTACGGCATCCCGGAGGTCGACCGGGTCGCCGAGGTGCTGGACCGCAGCGCCGTCCGCATCGCCGACCTGCTCGCCGCGAGCCGCGAGTTCGCCTCCGACGCCTCCCACCAGCTGCGCACCCCGCTGACCGCGCTGTCCATGCGGCTGGAGGAGATGATCGAGGCGGCCGACTACCCCGACGTCGTCCGCGAGGAGGGCGCCGCGGCCGTGGCGCAGGCCGAGCGGCTCGTCGCCGTCGTCGAGCAGCTGCTCGCCCGCGCCCGCCACGACCGCACGGGCGGCGCCGTCGCCTCCCCGATCGACGACATCATCCGCCAGCAGGTGGAGGAGTGGCGGCCGATCTTCCGGCGGGACGGCCGGGACGTGCGGATCGTCGGCGAGCAGGGCCTGGTCGGCATGACCAACCCGGAGGGGCTGTCGCAGATCGTCGCGACGCTCCTGGACAACTCGCTGATGCACGGCGCCGGGACGGTCACCATCCACACCAAGCCGGGCGCCAGCTCGGTGGTGGTGGAGGTCGGCGACGAGGGCGCCGGCATACCGCCGGAACTGGAGCCGCGGATCTTCGAGCGCAGCGTCAGCGGCGGCCGCGGCACCGGCCTCGGCCTCTACCTGGCCCGCTCGCTGGCCGTGGTGGACGGCGGGCGGCTGGAACTGCTCCAGTCCCGCCCGGCGGTGTTCGGAGTGTTCCTGCGCGAGGCGGCGGAGGCCCGGCTGGCCGGTGAACGCGTCGTCCTGGGGCCCGCCTAGAGCGGGCCGCTGCTCGGAGAGGCGGTGCCCGGGGCGGCCCGGAGAGCGCGCGAGGCCGGGAGAACGCCCTGCGAGATCAGGAGCCGTGCGAAGTCGGGAGAACGCCGTGCGAGGTCGGGAGAACGCCGTGCGAGGTCAGGAGAACTGGGCGTAGTCGCCCGCGGCGTCCTGGTCGAGCGGGTGCCCGAGCCGCCCCGCCGGGCCCGACCCGCCGTGCCTGGCGTGCGGGCTGGTCGCGGCGTGCACGCCGGGCCCCTCGGGCAGCCCGGACGCCGGGTCGACGGGCGGGGCGCTCGCGGGCAGGAACACCCACTTCTTGTACGACCAGAACCGGAACAGCGTGGCGACGCCGGTGCCGATCACCAGCGAGATGTTGTACGGGATCGGGCCCGTCAGCCCCAGCACGTAGTGCGTGAACCCGATGAACGCCTCGGTGATCACCAGGCCGACGCCGTTCAGCGCGAAGAACAGCACGTACTCGCGGCCGAGCCCGGTCCGGTCGCGGTGCCGGAACGTCCAGTAGCGGTTGGCGAGGTAGGCGAACGTCGTCGCGACGATGGTGGCGACGCCGTTGGAGGTCAGCGGGCCCATGCCGAGGCCGCTGTTCATCCCGTTGCCGATGCCGACCGTGATCACGAAGGCGACCGCGCCCACGCTGCCGAACTGGGCGAGCTCGCGCAGCAGGTGCGCGAAGCGCCGGTTGAGAGTGGCGACCAGGTTCACGAAGGGAACCGTCCTTCCGGACCTCGGCTGGTGGCGCCGCGGTCGTTGACGCGGCCGGTGCGGGGGCACAACGAGGATAGACGCCCCCGGCCCCGTGACGTCGGAACATGAACGTTCTGCGTTTTCCACGCGTTCCCTGCCCCGAGCCCGGAGGTCCACACCTGGTCCGACGTCCGGAACGGGGGAATTGTTCGGTTCCATGGGCCGATAGCCTTCTGACGTGAGCAATCCACCTCAGACACCGGTCGTCGGGATGGCGGGCGGCGGGCAGCTGGCCCGGATGACCCAGCAGGCCGCGATCGCCCTCGGCGTGCCGCTGCGCGTCCTCGCCGGATCGCCGGGCGAGTCGGCGGCGAAGGTCGTCGCGGACGTCCGGGTCGGCGACGACCGCTCCCTGGACGACCTGACGGCGTTCGCCAAGGGGTGCGACGTCGTGACGTTCGACCACGAGCACGTGCCCGGCCCGCACATCAGGGAACTGGAGGAGGCGGGGGTGCCGTGCCGGCCGGGCTCGGCGGCCCTCGCGCACGCCCAGGACAAGCTGGTCATGCGGGACAAGCTGTCGTCGTTCGGCGCGCCCTGCCCCCCGTACGCGCCCCTGCCCTCGGCCGACCCGGTGCCCGCCCTGGAGGCGTTCGGCCGGGACCACGGCTGGCCGGTGGTGCTGAAGGCGACCCGCGGCGGTTACGACGGCAAGGGCGTGTGGGTCGCCGACAACCTCGGCGTCGAGACCGTCGAGCTGGTGGAGCGGCTGATCGGCGAGGGCGTCTCCCTGATGGTGGAGCAGCACGTTCCGTTCCGGCGGGAGCTGGCCGCGCTCGTCGCCCGCTCCCCGTACGGGCAGGGCGCCGCGTACCCGATCGTGGAGACCGTCCAGAAGGACGGCATCTGCGTCGAGGTGATCTCCCCGGCGCCGGGGCTGTCCGGCGAGCTGGCCGCCGAGGCGCAGAGCCTCGCGCTGCGGATCGCCGACGAGCTGGGCGTCGCGGGGCTGCTCGCGGTCGAGCTGTTCGAGACCGAGGCGCCGAAGACCGGGCGCCAGGGCAGCGGGCGCGGCCTGCTGGTGAACGAGCTGGCGATGCGCCCGCACAACTCCGGGCACTGGACGATCGAGGGCGCCCGCACGTCCCAGTTCGAGCAGCACCTGCGGGCCGTCCTGGACCTGCCGCTCGGCTCCACCGACCCCACCGCCCCCTACACGGTGATGGCGAACGTCCTCGGCGGCGACGACCCGGACGTCTACTCCCGCTACATCCACGTGATGGCGCACGACCCGGGCGTCAAGGTGCACATGTACGGCAAGGAGTCCCGGCCGGGCCGCAAGATCGGCCATGTGACCGTGCTCGGGGACGACCTGCCCGAGCTGCGGGAACGCGCCCGGCACGCGGCGGACTACCTGCGCTGGGGGACGGCGATGAAGGAGCACACATGAGCCCGCTGGTGGGCGTGGTGATGGGGAGCGACTCCGACTGGCCGGTCATGAAGGCGGCGGGGGAGGTCCTGGAGGAGTTCGGCGTCCCCTACGAGGCCGACGTCATGTCCGCGCACCGGATGCCGCACGACATGATCGCCTACGGCGAGCAGGCGGCCGGGCGCGGGCTCCGCGCGATCATCGCGGGCGCCGGCGGCGCCGCGCACCTGCCCGGCATGCTCGCGTCGGTGACGCCGCTGCCGGTGATCGGCGTGCCCGTCCCGCTGAAGTACCTCGACGGCATGGACTCGCTGCTGTCGATCGTGCAGATGCCCGCCGGGGTCCCGGTCGCGACGGTGGCGGTCGGCGCCGCCCGCAACGCGGGGCTGCTGGCCGTCCGCATCCTCGCGGCGTCCGACGAGGCGCTCCAGGCGAAGATGAAGGACTTCCAGCAGTCGCTGTACGACCAGGCCAAGGCGAAGGGCGAACGGCTCCGACAGAGCCTCTGAGGGCCCTGCGGGGGCGCGCGGCCCGGCGCCGGGGCTCACCCGGTGCCGGGCTCACGCGGGGGCCGGGGGCGTCAGTGCCGGCGGCTCCACTCGATGGCGGGGCAGCGGTCCATGACCACGTCGAGCCCGGCGTCCTTCGCGCGCCGGGCGGCCGCCTCGTCGATCACGCCGAGGGGCAGCCACACGGCCTTCGCGCCCGCCGCGATCGCCTCGTCCACGGCCGCGCCCGCGTGCTCGGAGCGCCGGTAGACGCCGACGACGTCCACGTCCGACGCGTCCGGCACGTCGGCCAGGGACGCGTAGCCCCGCTCGCCCAGCACCGTCGCGCCCGACGGATGCACCGGGACGATCCGCTTGCCGCGCCGCTGCAGCAGCCGCGCCTGGTTGTGGACCTCCCGGGCCGGGTTGTCGCTCAGGCCCACGAACGCCCACGTCCTGGACTCGCTGAGCAGCCGGCTGATCACGTCCGGGTCGGCGTAGACATCACCCATGCCCGCGACAACACCCGCGGCGCCCCGATCGTTCCCGCTCAGGGGCGGCCGAGGGCCCGGTAGTTCCAGCCGGCGGCCCGCCAGCGCTCGGGGTCCAGGGCGTTGCGGCCGTCGACGATGTTGCGCTCCGCCACCGCCGCGGCGAGGTCCGCCGGGTCCATGTCGCGGAACTCCCGCCATTCGGTCAGCAGCAGCACGACGTGCGCGTCCTTGACCGCGCCCAGCGCCGACGACGCGAAGGCCAGCGACGGCTGGGCGCGGCGGGCGTTCTCCATCGCGCGCGGGTCGTAGACGGTCACCCGGCCGCCCTGCGCGCGGATCGACGCCGCGACGTCCAGCGCGGGCGAGTCGCGCACGTCGTCGGAGTTCGGCTTGAACGCCGCGCCGAGCACCCCGACCGTCCGGTCCGCGAACGAGCCGCCGAGCAGCTGCCGGGCGAGGTCCACCATCCGGATCCGGCGCCGGATGTTGATCTCGTCGACCTCGCGCAGGAACGTCAGCGCCTGGTCGGCGCCCAGCTCCCCGGCCCGCGCCATGAACGCGCGGATGTCCTTGGGCAGGCAGCCGCCGCCGAACCCGAGCCCGGGGCCGAGGAACCGGCCGCCGATCCGGTCGTCGTACGACAGCGCCTCCGACAGCTTGGTCACGTCCGCGTGCGCGGCCTCGCAGACCTCCGCCATCGCGTTGATGAACGAGATCTTGGTGGCCAGGAACGCGTTCGCCGACACCTTGACCAGCTCGGCGGTGGCGTAGTCGGCGGTGATGAACGGCGTCTCGTCGGCGATCATCGTCCGGTAGATCTCGCGCAGCACCTTCTCGGCGTGCTCGGCGGCGCCCTGCTCGGCGGGCAGCCCGGCGACGATCCGGTCCGGGTGCAGGGTGTCCTCGACGGCGAACCCCTCGCGCAGGAACTCGGGGTTCCACGCCAGGACGGCGTCGCCGCCCACCGGCGCGGCCCTCGCGACCGTCTCGGCCAGCCGCGCCGCCGTCCCCACCGGCACCGTCGACTTGCCGACGATCAGGCAGGGCCGGTGCAGCAGCGGCGCGAGCGCGCCGACCGCCGCGTCCACGTAGGTGAGGTCGGCGGCGTACTCGCCCGCCTTCTGCGGGGTCCCGACGCACAGGAAGTGGACGTCGCCGAACTCGGCGATCTCCTCGTAGGACGTGGTGAACCGCAGCCGCCCGCTCGCCAGGCCGCGGCGCAGCACGGGTTCGAGCCCGGGTTCGTAGAACGGCAGGTCACCGGCCGCGAGCCGGGCGATCTTGTCCTTGTCGGCGTCCAGGCCGAGCACCTCGAAGCCCAGGTCGGCCATGCAGGCCGCATGGGTGGTGCCGAGGTAACCGGTTCCGATGACCGTCAGCCGCTGGGTCAAGGCGGGCTCCTTCCGGTTCGCTGCCGCCGTCGTACGCCCTAGTCAACCTTCCCCGAAGTGCTGCCCGGTACCGGCGGGGGCGCAGCGGAGTCTACTGGCCGGTAGCATTTGCGGCATGAGCCATGACTTTCCCGCGTACGCGCCGTCGGAGGAGCAGGAGCTGCTGCGGGCGACGGTGCGTGAGCTGGCGGATGCCAAGATCGCGCCGTTCGCGGCGGAGGTGGACGAGGAGTCGCGTTTCCCGCAGGAGGCGCTGGACGCGCTGGTCGCCAATGACCTGCATGCGGTGCATGTGCCCGAGGTGTACGGGGGTGCGGGGGCGGACGCGCTGGCGACGGTGATCGTGATCGAGGAGGTCGCGCGGGCGTGCGCGTCGTCGTCGCTGATCCCGGCGGTGAACAAGCTGGGCACGGTGCCGGTGCTGCTGTCGGGCTCGGAGGAGCTGAAGAAGAAGTATCTGGGGCCGGTGGCGCGGGGGGAGGCGATGTTCTCCTATGCGTTGTCGGAGGCCGATGCGGGGTCGGACGCGGGTGGGATGAAGACCCGCGCGGTCCGCGACGGTGACCACTGGGTGCTCAACGGCGCGAAGATGTGGATCACCAACGCGGGGGTGTCGGAGTACTACACGGTCATGGCCGTCACCGATCCGTCGGCGGGGGCGCGGGGGATCTCGGCGTTCGTGGTGGAGAAGTCCGATCCGGGGGTGTCGTTCGGGCCCAAGGAGCGCAAGCTGGGCATCAAGGGGTCCCCGACCCGGCAGGTGATCCTGGAGGATGTGCGGATCCCCGCCGACCGGATCATCGGCGCCGAGGGCACCGGGTTCAAGACGGCGCTGGCCACCCTGGACCACACCCGCATCACCATCGCCGCGCAGGCGCTGGGCATCGCGCAGGGCGCGCTGGACTTCGCGCTCGGCTACGTCAAGGAGCGCAAGCAGTTCGGCAAGCCGATCTCTGACTTCCAGGGTGTGCAGTTCATGCTGGCCGACATGGCGATGCGGCTGGAAGGCGCGCGGCAGCTGACCTACCACGCGGCGATCAAGTCCGAGCGGGCGATGCACGGCGAGAAGATCGCGGACCTGACGTTGGTGTCCTCGGCGTGCAAGGCGCTGGCCTCGGACGTGGCGATGGACGTCACCACCGACGCGGTGCAGTTGCTGGGCGGGTACGGGTACACGCGGGAGTTCCCGGTGGAGCGGATGATGCGCGACGCCAAGATCACCCAGATCTACGAGGGCACCAACCAGATCCAGCGGATGGTCATCGCCCGCCAGCTCCTCAAGTAGCCCCAGAGCATCCCACGCCCCCGCGCCCGCCATCCCGGGCGCGGGGGCGTCGCTCGTCGGCCGCCGTGGGATCGGCCGCGACCGCAGCGGCGGTCACAGGCGTCGCGGCAGGCCGAAGCGCTGGACCAGGTCGGCGTCGTGGAACGCGGTCACCGCCGCGATGGCGGGGCCGCGCAGCGTGACGACCTGCACGGCGAACGCCTCGCCGTCCACGTACATCGCGAACCCCGGCTGCCCGTTGGCCCGGACCGGCACCAGCCTGCTCCGCTTGGCCGACAGCCGGGCTTCGAGCAGCCGCAGGACGGCGTCGCGGCCCGCGAACCACGAGGGGTTCGGCGGCATCTCCCAGACCGCGTCCTCGGTGAGCAGCCGGGCCAGCGCGGCCATGTCGGCCCGCTCGAACGCGTCGGCGTACCGGTCGAGGAGGTCGCGGCGCTCCGGCTCCGCGGGCTCGGCGATCTCGTCGATCGCCGGATCGAGCCGGTCGAGCCGGGCCCGGGCGCGCTGCAGGGTGCTGTGCACCGCGGTCGCGCTGATGCCGAGCGCGTCGCCCGTCTCCTCCGCCGACCAGGCCAGCACGTCCCGCAGGATCAGCACCGTCCGCTGCCGCGGGGGCAGGTGCTGCAGCGCCGCGATGAGGGCCAGCCGCAGCCCGGCCCGCCCCGCCACGATCGCCGCCGGATCGGCCTGCTCGTCGGCGATCGGCTCCAGCCACGTGATCTCCGGATCGCGCGGGCCGATCGCGGCCGGGTCGGAGATGGGCCCGCCCAGCCCGGCGGGCAGCACCCGCCGGCCGCCGTTCCGCAGCGCGTTGAGGCAGGCGTTGGTGGCGATCCGGTAGAGCCACGTCCGCATCGACGCGCGGCCCTCGAAGTCCTCGTACGCCCGCCAGGCCCGCAGGTAGGTCTCCTGGACGAGGTCCTCGGCGTCCTGCACCGACCCCAGCATCCGGTAGCAGTGGGTCAGCAGCTCGCGCCGGAACGGCCCGGCCAGCCGGACGAACTCGTCGCTCGGTTGCTCGATCACGGTCACTCCGCGCTCCTCCCTTTCTTGTACAGACCCGCGGGGCCGCCGAAATCATCGGGTCCGGACCGGCCGATTCCGCCGGGCCGCGGGTCGGTACGGACATGAACAGGAAATGGGTGATGGGGCTCGCCTCGGCGGGCTCGGTGATGGTGGCGCTGGACGCCACCGTGGTGACGACGGCGCTGAGCCGGATCCGGGTGGATCTCGGCACCTCGATGGAGCAGCTCGAATGGACGGTGAACGCCTACAGCCTGAGCTTCGCCGTCCTGCTGATGACCGGTGCCGTGCTGGGCGACCGGTTCGGGCGGCGGCTGGTGTTCACGGCCGGGCTGGGGCTGTTCACCGCCGCGTCGGCGGCGTGCGCGCTGGCGCCGGACGCGGGCTGGCTGATCGCGGCGCGGGTGGTGCAGGGGGCCGGCGCGGCCCTGGTGATGCCGCTGGCGATGGCGCTGCTCAGCGCGGCCTACCCGCCGCCGGACCGGCCCAAGGCGCTGGGGCTGTTCGCCGGGCTGACGGGGCTGGCGGTGGTCGGCGGCCCGGTGGTCGGCGGCGCCGTCACGCAGGGCCTCGCCTGGGAGTGGATCTTCTGGCTGAACGTGCCGATCGGGCTGGTGATCATGCCGCTGGTGCTGCGCCGCGTCCCGGAGAGCCGCGGCGGCGGCGACGGCGTGGACGCGGCCGGGCTGGTGCTGGTGACCGGCGCCGCCCTCGGCCTGGTGTGGGGGCTGATCCGCTCGGACGCCGCCGGATGGGGGAGCGCCGAGGTCGCGGGGACGCTGGCCGCGGGTGCGGTCTGCGGCGTCGCCTTCGTGGCCTGGGAGCGGGTCGCGGCGCGGCCGATGGTGCCGCTGGGGCTGTTCCGGCTGCGGGGCTTCGCGGCGGGGAACGCCGCCGGGGTGTTCCTGTACGCCTCGCTCTACGGGGCGCTGTTCTTCGCGGCGCAGTACTTCCAGACCGCACGCGGCGACCGGCCGCTCGCCGCGGGCCTGCACCTGCTCGCCTGGACCGCGGCGGTGACGGTCGTCGCCCCGACCGCGGGCCGGCTGGTGAACCGGGTCGGCGCCCGGCCGCTGGCGGCGCTGGGGCTGGCCATGCAGGCGGCGGGGATGGGCTGGCTCGCGCTCGCCGCGACGCCGTCCGTGCCGTACTGGGAGCTGATCGCGCCGATGCTGATCGCGGGCGCCGGGGTCAGCATGGCGATGCCCGCCGCGCAGTCCGCCGTGCTCAACGCGGTCGCGCCGCAGCAGATCGGCAAGGCGTCCGGCGTGTTCAACACCGGACGGCAGCTCGGCGGGGTGTTCGGCGTCGCCGTCCTCGCCCTGGCGTTCGCCAAGGCCGGCGGCTACGCGGGACCGTCCGCCTTCAGCGACGGCTTCGGCGGCGCGATCGGGGTCGGCGCGGCGCTGTCGCTGGCCGGCGCGGTCGCGGCGCTGGCGATCCCGGGCCGCGCGGCCGCCCCGGCGCCGAGCCCCGCCGGCCCCGGCCTCGCCGCGAACCCCTGAGAGCCCCGGGGGGGGGGGGCCCGGCGGGGCGGGGGGCGCCGCCGGCGGCGCCCGCCGCGGGGGGCGG
>NZ_JBEYYT010000103.1:0-9170 GCF_040645715.1 Spirillospora sp. NPDC046719
CTCGCCGCGTGGGGCGTCCTGGAGTTCGCGTTCCGGGGACGGCGCGCGCTGCGCCCCGCCGACCACGTCACGCTCGCGCGGCTCGTGCTCGTCGGATGCGTCGCGGCGCTCGTCACGGCGCGGCTCGTCCACGGCGGGCCGGTCGGGGCGCTGGTCGCGCTCGCGGCCGTCGCGCTCGTGCTGGACGGGGTGGACGGACGGGTCGCGCGCCGCACCGGGACGTCCTCCGACCTCGGCGCGCGCTTCGACATGGAGACCGACGCGCTGCTGATCCTGGTCCTGTCGGTGCAGGTCGCGGCGGTGGTCGGGGTGTGGGTGCTGGCGATCGGGGCGATGCGGTACGCGTTCGCCGCGGCGTCGTGGGCGGCGCCGTGGCTGCGGGCGCCGCTGCCGCCGAGCTTCGCGCGCAAGGCGGTCGCGGTGGTGCAGGGCGTCGTGCTGACGGCCGCGGCGTCCGGGGCCGTCCCGTACGCGGCGGTGTTCGTGGCCGCGGCGCTGGCGCTGCTGGCCTGGTCGTTCGGACGGGACGTGCTGGCGCTGGCCGCACGGCATCGCAGGACCCGGCGGGGGAGGGAAGTGCATGGAGCTCGACGCGCGCGCGTTCTGGATCCGGTCACCCGGTGAGGGGGAGATCCGCCCGGTGGAGCTGCCGGAGCCGGGGCCCGGCGAGGTCGTCGTCCGGACGGTGTTCTCCGGCGTCAGCCGGGGGACCGAGACGCTCGTCTTCCGCGGCGGCGTCCCGGAGAACCAGTACGCGGTGATGCGGGCGCCGTTCCAGGACGGCGCGTTCCCGGGGCCGGTGAAGTACGGGTACCTCAACGTCGGGGTCGTCGAGCACGGCCCGCCGGAGCTGGCCGGGCGGCACGTGTTCTGCCTCTACCCGCACCAGACCCGCTACGTGGTGCCGGAGGGCGCGGTCGTCCCGGTGCCGGACGGCGTCCCGCCCGAGCGGGCCGTCCTCGCCGGGACCGTGGAGACCGCGGTGAACGCGCTGTGGGACGCGGCGCCGCTGGTCGGCGACCGGATCGCGGTCGTCGGCGCGGGCATGGTCGGCTGCTCGGTGGCGGGCGTCCTCGCCGGGCTGCCCGGATGCGACGTCCAGCTCGTCGACGTCGACCCGGCGCGGGCGGAGACGGCGCGCGCGCTCGGCGTCCGGTTCGCGCTGCCCGGCGACGCCGACGGCGGCCGCGACCTGGTGTTCCACGCCAGCGCGACGGAGGACGGGCTGGTCCGCTCGCTGGAGCTGCTCGCGCCGGAGGGCGAGGTGATCGAGCTGAGCTGGTACGGCGACCGGAAGGTGAGCCTGCCGCTCGGCGAGTTCTTCCACTCGCGCCGGCTCGCCGTCCGCGCCAGCCAGGTCGGCATGGTCGCGCCGGCCCGGCGGTCCCGCCGGTCGTTCGGCGACCGGCTCGCGCTGGCGCTGCGGCTGCTGGCCGCCCCGGCTTTCGACGCACTGATCACGGGGAACAGCCCCTTCGACGAGCTTCCCCAGGCCATGGCCCGCTTGGCGCGCGGGGAGCCGCCCGCGCTCTGCCACCGGATCGACTACCCGGCGGCCTAGCACGCACAGGAACGGAACAGGGAGGGCACGTGTTCGGCATCACCGTCCGCGACCATTTCATGGTCGCGCACAGCTTCCGCGGCGAGGTCTTCGGCCCGGCACAGGGGCTGCACGGCGCCACCTTCGTCGTGGACGCGACGTTCCGCCGCGCGGAACTCGACGCCGACAACATCGTGGTCGACATCGGGCTCGCCACCCGCGAGCTCGGCGAGGTCCTGCGGCAGCTGAACTACCGCAACCTGGACGACGAACCCGAGTTCGCCGGGGTCAACACGACGACGGAGTACCTCGCGAAGGTCCTCGCCGACCGGCTCGCCGCCCGGATCCACGCCGGGACGATGGGGGAGAGCGCGCGCGGGCTGGCGGGGATCGCGGTGACGCTGCGGGAGTCGCACGTCGCCTGGGCGAGTTACGAGCGCGAGCTGTGACCGGCGGCACCGCGATCCCCGCCCCCGGCGGCACGGCGTTCCCCGCCCCCGGCGGCGCCGCGTTCGTCGTTCCCGGCGGCATCGACGACCCGGACGCCCCCAGCGGCGGCAACGTCTACGACCGGCGGCTCTGCCGGGCGCTCGCCGCCGCGGGGCGGCCCGTCCGGGAGATCGCCGCGCCCGGCGCCTGGCCGCGGCCCGACGCGGCGGCCCGCGAGGGGCTCGGCCGGTCCCTCGCCGCCCTGCCCGACGGGACCGCCGTCCTGATGGACGGCCTGGTCGCGTGCGGGGTGCCGGACGTCGTCGTCCCGCACGCCTCCCGGCTGCGGCTCGCCGTCCTCGTCCACATGCCCCTCGTCGACGAGGGCGACGACCGTCTCGACGCCCTCGAACGCGCCACGCTGCACTCCGCCGCCGCGGTCGTCGCGACCAGCCCGTGGGCGATGAAACGCCTGATCAGGCACCATGACCTCGACCCCGCCCGGGTGCACGCCGTCCCGCCCGGCGTCGATCCGGCGCCGCTCGCCGCGGGCACCGACGGGGCGTCGCGGCTGGTGTGCGTCGCGTCGGTCACCCCGCGCAAGGGCCACGACGTCCTCGTGGAGGCCCTCGCCCGCGTCGCCGACCTGCCGTGGAGCTGCGTCTGCGCCGGGCCCCTCGACCGCGACCCCGCCCACGCCGGGCGGGTGCGCGACCTGATCGCCCGGCACTCGCTCGGCGACCGCGTCCACCTCGCCGGGCCCCTCACCGGACCCCGGCTCGCCGCCGTCCACGACGCGGCCGACCTCGCCGTCCTGCCGACCCGCTCGGAGACCTACGGCATGGTCGTCACCGAGGCGCTCGCGCGCGGCACTCCCGTCCTGGCCAGCGACGTCGACGGCGTCCCCGGCACCCTCGGGCACGCGCCCGGCGGCACCGTCCCCGGCCTGCTCGTCCCGCCGGACGACCCCGCCGCGCTCGCCGCGGCCCTGCGCTGCTGGCTGCTGGACCCCGGCCTGCGCGACCGGCTGCGGGACGCCGCGCGGCGGCGCCGCGACACCCTGTCCGGCTGGGACGACACGTCCCGCCGCATGGCCGCCGTCCTGGACGGCCTCAAGGAGGCACCGTGACCGGGTTCGCCCCGACCTGGCTGGCGCTGCGCGAGGACGCCGACGCCGCCGCCCGCGCCGGCGAGCTGCTCGCTCCGCTGCGCGCCCGCCTGCCGGCCGGCGGGCCGCTGGTCATCTGGGACCTCGGCTGCGGCACCGGCGCGCTCGGGCGCTGGCTCGCCCCGCGCCTGCCCGGCCCCCAGCACTGGGTCCTGTACGACGACGACCCCGCGCTGCTGGAGGAGGCCCGCGCCAACGCCTACCGCACCGCCGACGGCACGCCCGCCACCCTCGAGACCCGCGAGGGCGACCTCGCCGGGCTGCGCGCCGCCGACCTCGTCGGCGCGTCGCTGGTCACCGCGTCCGCGCTGCTGGACGTCCTCACCGCCGAGGAGGTCGACGTGATCGCCGCCGCCGCGTCGTGCCCCGCGCTGCTGACCCTCACGGTCGCCGGACGCGTCCGGATCCTCCCGCACGACCCGCTCGACGCCGAGATCGGCGCCGCGTTCGACGCCCACCAGCGGCGCGACGGGCTGCTCGGCCCCGACGCGCCCGCCGCCGCCGCGACCGCGTTCCGCCGCCGCGGCGCGAACGTCCAGACCCGTCCCAGCCCGTGGCGGCTCGGCCCGGACCGGGCCGAGCTCACCGCCGAATGGCTGCGCGGCTGGGTCGGCGCCGCCGTCGAGCAGCGACCCGACCTGGCCGAACCCGCCGCCGAGTACCTGCGCCGCCGGCTCGCCGAGTGCGACGCGGGCCGCCTCACCGCCGAGGTCCACCACACCGACCTGCTAGCACTCCCCGGGGGAACACCGTGAAACTCCGTCCCTGGCTGCGCGTCGCCGCCGCGCTGGCGATCCTCGCCGGCCTGCTGTGGTGGCACAGCACGTCGGCGTTCGTGGCCGCGCTGAAGGCGGTCGACGGGCCGTCCGTCGCGGAGGCGCTGGCCGTCGGCCTGCTCAGCACCGTGTGCGCCGCGGCCCGCTGGCGGCTGATCGCCCGGCGCCTCGGCCTGCCGCTGCCGCTGCCCGGCGCCGTCGTCGCCTACTACCGGGCGCTGTTCCTCAACGCGGTGCTGCCCGCCGGGGTCCTCGGCGACGTGCACCGCGCCGTCAGCCACGGCCACCGGTCCGGGGACGTCGGGCGCGGCGTCCGCGCGGTCGTGCTGGAGCGCGCGGCGGGGCAGATCGTCCTCGTGCTCGCGTGCCTGGCCGTCCTGCCGGCCCGGCCGTCCCTGCTGGCGTCGCTGACGCCCGCGCTGATCCCGGCGGCGCTGGTGCTGAGCGTCCTGCTCGCGCTGGCCCGGTGGCGGCACCGGGCGGTCGCCGCGGCGCTCGCGGAGGCCCGCGGCGTCCTCGCGGCCTGGCCCGGCATCGCCGGGCTGTCGGTCGCGGCGCTCGCCGGGCATCTCGCCCTGTTCGTCGTCGCGGCGCGCGCCGCCGGCTCCCACGCGCCCCTCGCCGAACTGCTGCCGCTGATGCTGCTGGCGCTGCTGGTCATGGGGCTGCCTATCAACGTGGGCGGCTGGGGGCCGCGCGAGGCCGTGACCGCACTCGCGTTCGGCGCCGCCGGCCTAGGCTCCGCCGAGGGCCTCACCATCTCCGTCGTCTACGGCGTGCTGACCTTCGTGTCCGCCCTGCCGGGCGGCCTGGCCCTGCTGGTCCAGCACCGCGAGGCAGTTCCCGAACGCCCCGACGAGGCTGGCCAGCGCGTCCCGGCCCTTGCCGGCCGAGGCCAGTGACGGCCGTCCGATGACGCCCGACGCGGTGTAGGGCGCCATTCCGGCCGTCAGCAGGTGCCGCCGGTCGTCGGCCAGGTGATCGGAGCCCTCGTATCCGGGCCGCACCAGTTCCGGGTGAGCGTGCAGCAGGATCGACGTCTCCAGCTCACCGGCGTGCATATCGGAGATGCCGGACGTCGCCATTCCGGCGGCCGCGCGCGCGTCCTCCCATTCGTCCATTCCGGGGAACAGCGCCATGGCGCCGGCCGACTCCTGGACGGCGTTCCCGAGCACGTAGTTGCCGCCGTGCCCGCTGACCAGCACCAGCTTCGGCACGCCCGCCCTGCGCAGCGACTCCGCGACGTCCCGCACCACCGCGTACAGGGTCGCCGCCGAGATGCTGACCGTCCCCGGCCAGCCCGCGTGCTCGTGCGAGCAGGAGATCGTCACGGGCGGCAGCACCCGCACGGGATACCGTTCGGCGATCTCCTCGGCGACGGTGCAGGCGATCACCGTGTCCGTGGCCAGCGGGAGGAACGGCCCGTGCTGCTCGAAGCTCCCGACGGGCAGCAGCGCCACGCGGACGTCCCGTTCCTCCGTGCTCGTATGCATCGGCACCATGCGCCCCACCCTGCCACGCCGCCCCCGCGCGGACGGTACGCCGCGCCGGATGACCCGAACGCCGCGACTCGCAATGCTTTTCCTCTTTGTCCTACATGATCAGCATGTCCATTATCTGGGCTTCTGACGGGGGCGGAATGTCTCCGCTTGGGGATCGTTCGAACCGGACTTCATGATCTACGTCCGACGCTGTCCCCAATGTTTGCGATCAGCGCGACATCAGTCGAATTCTCCCCGGGAAGTGTGATCAACGAAACGATGTCGGACACCTCCGGCAAACAACACGATCACTAGTTCGGGGAGAAGTATGATGACAAGCGCGCGAACCGGCATGAGGCTCGCGGTGGCCGGAGCGGCGGGCGGCCTGACCCTGCTGGGCGGTGGCGCCGCCATGGCGGCCACCGCGCCGCACGGCGGGCCGGTCGTCGGCGCCGGCGACATCTGCCGCTACGAGGTCATCGCGCGGGACGGCCTGAACGTCCACGAGACCCCGGCCGGCAAGCTCATCCCGCCGCCGCTGAAGTTCGGCCTGCACATCGACGCGGACTGCACGGCGAGCCACGGCGGCTGGGTCGAGGTGCACGGGGGCGTGCCGGTGAGCCAGCGGCACGGCTTTGTCTTCAAGAAGTTCCTGAAGCTGATCACTCCCAGCGGCGGCGCGTCCGCCGGTGCCGGCGGCACCTCCGTCGCGACGAACCCGATGCTGGCCGGCGCCGGCGTCGGCACCGTCGCGCTCGGCGCGGGCATCGCGATCGCGGTGCGGCGCCGCCGGGCGCAGGACGCCGCCTGAGCGTACGCCGCTCCGTCGGCGGCCGGACCGTCCGTTCTATCGGCCGGCCGCCGACGTGCCGGAGGCGAGTCCATGACGGCGTTGTCGGATTACGAGGGACTCGCGGGCTATTTCCGAGAGCGGGGGAATATTCGCGGTGCATTAGGTGCATGGGCCTATTGTCCGTAATGGAGTCCATGACCGGCCATCAAGGGCGCCGCTTTGTCATTGAACGATGAGATATTCGATCAGTGGTCGGATCGCTATCCCCAACGTTTACGGCCAGGACGGCATGTGCCTAATCAGCTGAGGGCAGCTTGATCATGATGATGTCGGACACCTCCGGCATCAACAAGATCACTGTTGGGGGAAGAATGAGCTCAAGCGCGCGCACTGGAATGGCGCTCGCGGTGGCCGGTGCGGCGGGCGGCCTGACGCTGCTGGCCGGCGGCGCCGCCGAGGCGGCGACGGCCACGTCGCAGCTGGCCGCCGCGCCGAAGATCTGCCGGTACGAGGTCACCGCGAGCAGCCTGAACGTCCGCACGGGCCCGGGCACCCGGTGGGAGACGGTGCCGCCTCCGCTGAGGCGCGGCAAGCACCTCGGCGCCGACTGCATCAGCAGCCAGGCCGGCTGGCACCAGCTCCGGTCGAACCAGACCGGCAAGTGGGTCGACGGCCGGTTCCTGCGCCTGCTCAGCCACATCGGCAGGAGCTGCCGCTACGAGGTCACCGCGAACAGCCTGAACGTCCGCACCGGCCCGGGCACCGGCTACAGCGTGTCGCCGCCTCCGCTGAGGCGCGGCCAGCACATCACCGCCGACTGCAGGCGCAGCGAGGCCGGCTGGAAGACGCTCCGCCAGAGCGTGCCGTCGAACCAGCTCGGCAAGTGGGTCTCCGGCGCGTTCCTCAAGCCGATCCGCGGGGCGCGCGGCGGCGTCGAGGCCGGTGCCGGCGGCACCTCCGCGGCGTCCAGCCCGCTGCTGGCCGGGGCCGGCCTCGGCGTGATGGCGCTGGGCGGCGGGGTCGGGATCGCGGCGTTCCGCCGCCGGGCGCAGGGGCTCTCCTGAACCGATGAGCAAAGCAAGGCGCAGCGGCCGGCCAATGCACCCGTGGTATTGGCTGGCCGCCGTCCTCATCGCGACAGGGACCGCCATGTGCGTCGTCGGGTTCCGGCTGACCGGCCCCGACGCGCCGCCGCAGCCGCCTTCGTCGAACCTGGTGGAGAAGGCGCCCGACGACACGGCGCCGAACCCGGAGCAGGCGCTCGCGCCGTCGCTGCCCGAACGGGTCAGGATCCCGTCCATCAAGGTGAACGCCCCGGTCATCCGGGTCGCCACCAAGCCGAACGGGGAGCTGGAGGTGCCGCCGCTCAGCCGGGTCGACCAGGTCGGCTGGTACCAGGACGGGCCGACGCCGGGCGAGAACGGCCGCAGCGTCCTCGTCGGCCATGTCGACTCCAAGACCAAGCCGGGCGTCTTCTACAAGCTCGGCGCGCTCCGTCCGGGGCAGCGGATCGAGGTGGTCCGCGAGGACAGGACCGTCCCGGCCTTCCGCATCGACCGCGTCCAGCGCGTCGACAAGGACAAGTTCCCGACCGACGGCGTCTACGGGCGCGGGGGCGGGCCGGAGCTGCGCCTCGTCACGTGCGGCGGCAGGTTCGACCACGCCCGCGGCCACTACGACGACAACATCATCGTCTACGCGTCCCTGATCCCCGGGACGCCGAACACCGCCCAGCGAGCCCACACCGAAGGCTGACCGGGCGGCAGCAACGGCCCCGGCGCCGCGCGACCACTCCGCGGCCCGGGGCCGCCGCATGCCCCGCTCCTGGAAGCGCACGCCGTCCACGGCATGGCGGACGAGGGGTTCAGCGTGAGCCGCGCCGGGTCAGGGCGCGGCGGAGGACGGGGGCCACGGCGAGGGTGCCTGCGGCCGTGGCGGCGAGGAGCGCCCAACGACGGCGGCGCGAGGGCGGAGACCCGGGCGGCGGAGCGGGAGCCCGGCGGTACTCCTCATCGAGGATCTCGTGGAAGCGGCGGGCCCGCTTGCTGCCGGACGTGCTCAGGCGCACCTGGCGGGCCTCCTCCCAGTAGGCGCGTCCGGGACGGCCGCTGAACATCTCGCGGGATATGGCGCGCAGTCGGACCTCGGGAAGGGCCTTGGTCTCGTAGGACATCTGCCACTCGGAGACGATCATGTTGATGTACATGAGCTGCCGGCGGGCCTTGCGGTCCTCGCCTTCGGGAACGGGACCCCACGCCTCGTCCAGCGCCGGGTCGTCCATCGCCATCTTGAGCAGTTCCGCGATCGCGATCCGCCGAGCCTCCTCACGAGCGATCTTGATGCCCTGCCCTTGGACGAGGATGGCGGCAACACCAGCGGAGACGACGGCGAAGAAGGCCGTTGCCCAAGCCAGGCTGTAGAGGTAGGCGTGGTGGGAGCGTTCGGCGGTGAAGATCGCTGAGCCGAATGCGAGAGCGGCGACAAGGGGGATGGCGAGGAGCGTCCCAAGAGCTGGGGGGAACGCGCTTCCGAGAGTGTGTTTGCTCACGCTGGGGGGCGGCATGCGTGAATTATATTGAGAGCCTCTCGCTCGGGCTCATAAAATCAGCGAGTGTCAAATCTACTTAAATGCGTTTTGTGTGGCTGATGTGCTGTTGTGCGTGCAGTGAGGCGTAAATTTGGCTATTTGGCGTGATGTCGACCTTGTCGCCGACGGCGAGGCGGACGTCGCCGTCCGGCGGCGCCTCCTGCAGCGAGGACGTCGCCGCCGGCTCTAATGTCAACCGCCCCCGCTCAGGACTGGGGAGGGATGCAGTCGCACCACTGGATAGGCGCAGGAAGTGCAGAGGATCCTGCTGCTGGCCCGGGTTCGGGCGCCGGGCGTCTAAACCGCCCTTGAACTTGACGGCACTTCTCGTATCGCCCGTCGGCGGGTTTTTGGGGTGGGGCCGACTCCGCGGGGTAAAAAACGTGGCAGCCCCCC
>NZ_JBEYYT010000103.1:9180-26235 GCF_040645715.1 Spirillospora sp. NPDC046719
GCGCGCGCGGGGTTGGGCGCCCGGGTAAAAAACCCCCCATCACAACACCCCGAAAGCTCTGTCACCCCGGGCGCGGCCTGGGGGCCCGCCCGACTTGGTGTTTGCAAAAGCGGCGCGCCCCGCCACAAGTCATCGGATCGGACCGCGAGCGGACGTGAGAAGGGGCTCGTCCGCGAAAGTTCGAGATTTCGGCCCGCGCCGTCGCGTTCGGCTGAGGTGATCCGATCGCGATCGATCGGTCCCGGTACGCGGATGCGTCAGGCGTCTGGGATGTCCGGCTTGGCGGCCGAGAGCAGGCGCCCCGAGATGATGACGAGGCGCTCGTCGGCGCCCATGCTGACGCCCGGCGGGAGCCGGTCGGCATAGGCGGTCGTGGCGTCACGGCCGATCACGGCGATGTCGCCGTTGTCCAGTTCCCAGATCTCCGGGCAGTCCTGCGTGGTGCGGCTGTCGCCCACTTCGGCGGCGGTCTTGCCCAGCCTCCGCCGGAACTCCGCGTGATGGTCCGCTTCCCAGGGTCTCGTCATGAGGCGCTCGCCCTCCTGTCGACGGCACTGCGCTGAGACCTTCGCATTACAGAGCAAACATGACAAGAGGCTGCTTTTAGGGGTGAAGCGGGCAAGGGGGACGTCCGGTGGGCGAACTTCGAGCCGAAAGCAGGCTTGGGCTGGGCTTGATCGTTGAGGCGGCCCTTCTGCGGCCTCGCGCGTGGAGGTACGGCCTCCTTTCTTGAAGGTAAGGCCGTGGGTATGCGTGGCGCCTGGCGCCGTGCGGCGGGTGAGAGGCGTGCGGGTCAAGGCGACGGAGAGGCGTCCGTGGCGGGCATGAGGGCCCAGATGATCTTGCCTTTGCCGGTGGCGGACGGGCGGACGCCGGTGTCCTCGGCATAGGCGGCGATGATCGCCAGGCCGCGTCCGCTCACGGCGTCCGCGCCGGCGACGCGGGGGAGCGGAAGCCCGGGTGCCGGATCCCAGCACTCAAGGAGGGGCGCGCCGTCGTGCGCGGTGATGCGGATTCGGATGTGGTGGCCGGGCGCCGCATTGACGGCGTTCGTTGCGATCTCGCTCATGACGAGGATCGAGTCGTCGATCAAGGATCTGCCGAAGCCCCAGTTGGTGAGGGCGTATCGGACGAGTTCGCGAGCGAGGGCGACCGAAGAGCCCACTGCGAGTAGGGTCATCCGGATTTCGCCCGATTTAGGGATTTGAACCGTCGGGACTTGGTCGTTCATTGCCGCCGTCCTGGTCGTTGCGTGATTCGCCTCCCAGGATCAAGGCGTGGGAGTTAGCCTGCACTGGATTGCAAAGCATGCAAAACAGGAGGGGTCTCGATGACGGTGCGCGAAACGATCGATCCGAACTCGTCCCTCTGGGCTTGGTTGGCCATTGACCTGTGGTTCTACCGGACCCAGCGGAACCTGTCGCTGGCGCAGGTGGCGCGCATCGTCAAGGCCACGAGGGGGACCGTATCGAATTGGGAGGCCGGTAGGTATCGGCCTAATGACGACCACATGGCGCTCCTCGATGAGGCATGGAATACCGGTGGTCACTTCCAGAGGCTGATGTACTACGCCCGTACCGGGCATGACCCGGACTGGTTCAAGCAGTTCATCCAGTACGAAAAGAGCGCGGACGTTGTCCGTGTCTACCACGGGAAGACGATCCCGCTGCTGGCGCAGACGGAGGACTATGCCCTCTCGCTTCTGCGGGCCGCCGGCCGAATGCGCGAGGCTGAGGCGGAGACCAGAGCGCGGATGAAGCGTCAGGAGATCCTGCTCCGCAAGGAGCCGCCCTATCTCTGGGTGCTGCTCGATCAAGAAGTGCTCGAATCCCGCGTCGGTGACAACGCGGTGATGCGGGACCAGCTTGGTCATCTTCTCAAGATGGGGGAGAATCCGCGCACCATGATCCGCGTCGTGGCCAGATCGGTGGGCTGGCATCCGGGGCATGACGGTCCCCTCCAGATCTATAAGATCCGATCGAGGGAGCTGGCCTACGCGGGAGCGCAGATCGGCGGGCGCCTGATCGAGGCCGGTGACGAGGTCGCCACCATCGCGATACGGTTCGAGCAGATCGGGGCGTTTGCCCTTTCCAGGGACGCTTCGAGGGAACTGATCGAGCAGACGATGAGGACCTACGAGTGACCAAGTGGCGCAAGAGCTCTCACAGCGGCGGCGGCAACGACGACGCATGCGTCGAGTTGGCCCGGCTGAGCGGCCTCGTCGGCGTGCGGGATTCCAAGGATCGGGAAGGGCCTCGGCTCCGGGTCAGTGCCCGGGACTTCGGCGGGTTGGTGGCGCGCATCAAGCTCGGAGAGCTGAACCTCGATGAGCGGGGCGGCCGCTGAGGCGGCGGGCGGTCACTTGCAGGTGAAGCCTTCGATGGTGCCGTTGCTCAGCGTGCAGTCCGGGGGCCAGGCCGTTCCGGAGCTGTCGTGGAAGGCCAGGTGCCAGTGGTCCTTCTTGTCGGTGAGCAGCGCGTAGCCGTGCACGTCGTGTGAGATCGAGTTCTGGACGGTCTGGCCGTCGACGGTCTTGCCCATCACCTTGGTGTCGTCCGGCGCGGTGTCGAGCGTGGTCCCCGAAGAGCCGACGGTCAGCTGCGGGGGACGCGTGTTTTTGGCGAAGTCGAGCATCTGGTACAGGTGCAGGTGGCCGGAGAGCACCAGGCGGACGTTGGGCGCCAGCGCCTTCTGCACAGAATGGGCGAGGCCGCTCGCGAGCGTCGGGTTCGTCCACGTCACGGCGGTGGACGAGGCCTGCTTGACCGTCCACAGCGGTTTGTGGGTGATGAGGAAGTAGTCGTGCGCCGGGTGGTTGGCGGCCAGGGTGTTCACCTCGTCGAACCATTTCGCGAAGAGGGCCGCCTGGGCCTTGTCCGGCTGGGTCCCGTCGTCGGCCGCGGACGAGTCGAACAGGACGAAGTGCAGCGTTCCCGCGTTGATCTGTTCCGGTTCGACCTGGGTCTGCGGCAGCGTGTAGCACTCGTTGTCCTTCTGCGGGGTGGTGGCGAGGTAGCGGAACCATTCGGCGCCACGCCCCACCTTCCCCGGCGTGCAGACCTCGTGGTTGCCCCGCGCGAAGACGAACGGCGCCTCACCGAGGAGGGGTTCGGCTGGGCGCAGGAAGTCCTTGACGAGGCAGCCCCAGTCGGCCGCCTGCCCCTTGGCGTCGCAGCCCGCGGACGCGTCGTTCGCGGCCTGCGGCTGCTCGCGGTAGACGTAGTCGCCGACATGGACGACGAGGTCCGGCCGGGACTGGGCGGCGGCGTGCGTCGCGAGGGTGTGCAGGGGCCAGGCTTTCAGGCAGTCCTGGTTCGCGGCGGCCCCGGACACCGGGGAGGCGACCTCGCAGCCGGCGTCGCCGATCACGGCGACCCGGCGGGGGCGGCCGCTGACGGGCCAGTCCGGCAGGGGGAGTTGGAGGTTGCCGGGGTGGACGGTCGCCGCGCTGGTGGTGCTCGGCTCGATCAGCGCGCCGGTCGCCCCGTCGGGGACCTGCAGCGTGCAGAGCGTGGTCGGGAACTGCTGGAGTCCGCCCGGGGTGTAGGGGTCGCTCACCTTCCGCATCGGCGCGGTGCGGATCTGGCCGCCCTGCTTGTACTGCGCGGTGGGGCACTGGCCGGAGGGCTGCTCGGTGGTGGCGAACCGGATCTCGGTCGTGTGCGAGGCGCCGTTGACCAGCTGCGTCCACGCCCACGCCTCGCCGTTCTTGCCGCCCGCCGGAGGCGGCGGCGAGGACGCCGCCCGGACGGGCTGTGACGAGGGGCGCAGCGGCCCGGTGATCGCGGCGGTCAGGACGCCGGCGACCGCCAGGGCCACGAGTGCGAGGCGTGACATCGCTCCGGTCTCCCCCGGTTCGTGATTGAGCGGTCCAAAGCAGGGACCCGCGGTTGATCATCCGACAAAGCCGCTGATGATCTGCCCTGCCCGGTCCGGTGCATGCCGGGTGCGGTTCCGGGGTTGTTCAAGTGATGATCAGCGGTTCCCCTGGCCGTACCGGAGCAGGGCCGCTGTAGCGTGGGCTCGATCGGCGCTGGGCGAGACGGCGGGAGAGGTATGGCGGTCGTTTACGACACCACGATGACGCCCGGGAAGCTGGAGCTTCTCGCGGGCTGGCTGCCGGAGCAGCCGTGGTACGCGGGGAGCGGGGGCGAGCTGCGGAAGGCCGGCGGGTTCCGGCTCGACGACCCCGCCGGCGAGGTCGGCATCGAGGTCATGGTCGTCGCGGAGGGCGGGCACGCCCATCTCGTGCCGATGTCCTACCGGGGGGCGCCGCTCGACGGCGCCGAGGACGCCCTCATCGGGACGTCCGAGCACGGTGTGCTGGGGCGGCGGTGGATCTACGACGGGGTCCACGACCCGGTGGTGCAGGCGCAGCTGGTCGCGCTGATCGAGGGCCGCGCGGTGCCGCAGGACCAGAGCGTGTCCGACATGCCGAACGAGACGGTCGAGAGCCGCTACAGCGGAGAGCCGTTCCCCGGCGGGACGGCGGCCGTCGTGAACGGGCCGGACGGGACCGAGCTGCGATTCCCGGGGAGGCCCGCCGTGCGGGTGCTCCGGGTGCTGCGGCCGGACGCCGATGCGGCGGGCGCGGCCGGGTACGTCGCGGGGGAGTGGACGTCGGAGGGCGGCGGGACGGTGCGCGGCCCGCTGGTGATCGTGGGCTGAGCCCGCGTCAGGGCGTCAGGGCGTCCAGACCATCGTCCGCTGGTGGAGGCGCCGCCCGCGGTACCTGAGGCCGGGGACGGGGCGGGCCGGGCCGTGCTCGGTGAAGCCCATGCGCCGGAAGAACGCGAGCGCGCGGGTGTTCTCGCACAGGGTCTGCAGGTGGCAGCCGGGAGAGCCGGTGGACCTGAGGCGGTCGAACCAGGCGGTCATGAGGTTCTCGGCGGCTCCGGTGCCGCGCGCCTCGGGGACGAGGTTGATGTGCAGGTGCGCGGGCCACCGGGGGTCCTCGAAGGCCGCGGCCCTGGGGCGGCGGTGGGCCGCGCCCCACAGCAGGTCCCCGGTGCTGCGCGCGAAGAAGGCCGCGAGGCGGGGGCGCAGCATGAGGCGGTGCGTCCGGATGGCCTCCAGCATGCGCGCCTCCTCGCTGGGGAGGCGGGACGAGTCGGGGCACCCGGTGAGGCAGCCGACGAGCCGCCCCCCGGACTCGGCGACGAAGAGCGACTCCGGCTCCAGGTCCATGTAGGGGGTGAGGTAGATGTCCGCCTCGGACTCCTCATGGCCCCACAGCGACGAGGACGGGGAGTCCTCGCGGGCGCGGGCGAACAGGGCGAGCAGCTCGGGACGGTCACTCTCCGTGAACGACCGGATCTCCGCCGGCGCCGGGGAGGCGGTTGTGCCATCGGGGGGCCATGCTCTTTCGGTCTGCAGGTAAACCGGGTTCATGTCCACCCCAACGACCGGGACGGACCGGATGACTCCTGGCGATCAACGATTCGGGGACGACACGCCCTGCGACGGGCCGCCGGGGCCCGGCCGGCCGGGTGCCCGGGGCGGATAGCGTTGGGGGTCTATGAGCGCCACTCTCGTCGTCAAGGATCTCGCGGCCGGGCACGGGGACCGGGCCCTGTTCGACGGGCTCGACCTCGTCGTCGCGCCCGGCGACGTCGTCGGGCTGGTCGGCGGCAACGGGGCGGGGAAGTCGACGCTGCTGCGGCTGCTGGCCGGGCTCGGGACGCCCGAGGCGGGCACCGTCCGGCTCAGCCCGGCGTCGGCGTCCGTCGGGTACCTGCCGCAGGAGCCGGAGAGGCGGCCGGACGAGACCGTCGCCGGGTTCCTCGCGCGCCGGACCGGGGTGGCGCGGGCGCAGGCCGACCTCGACGCGGCGACCGAGGGCCTCGTGGAGGGCCGCGCGGGCGCCGACGACGCCTACGCGGCGGCCCTGGAGCGCTGGCTCGCCCTCGGCGGCGCCGACCTGGAGGACCGGGCCGGGGAGGTCGCGGCGGACCTCGGCCTCGGGGTGGGGCTCGACCAGGCGATGACCGCGCTGTCGGGCGGGCAGGCCGCCCGCGCGGGGCTGGCGTCGCTGCTGCTCAGCCGGTACGACGTGTTCCTGCTGGACGAGCCGACCAACGACCTCGACCTGGACGGCCTGGACCGGCTGGAGCGCTTCGTCACCGGCCTGCGCGCCGGGACCGTGGTCGTCAGCCATGACCGCGAGTTCCTCGCCCGGACGGTGACGTCCGTCCTGGAACTGGACCTCGCCCAGCGGCAGATCAACCTGTACGGCGGCGGATACGACGCCTACCTGGCCGAACGCGAGGTCGCCCGGCGGCACGCGCGGGCGGAGTACGAGGAGTACGCCGGGAAGCTCTCCGCGCTGCAGGAGCGCGGCCGGATGCAGCGGTCCTGGATGGACAAGGGCGTCCGCAACGCGCGCCGCAAGGCCACCGACAACGACAAGGTCGGGCGCAAGTTCCGGTCGGAGGCGAGCGAGAAGCAGGCGGCGAAGGCGCGGCAGACCGAGCGGGCCATCGAGCGCCTCGACGTCGTCGAGGAGCCCCGCAAGGAGTGGGAGCTGCGGATGGAGATCGCCGCCGCGCCCCGGTCCGGGGCGGTGGTGGCGACGCTGCGCGGCGCGGTCGTGCGGCGCGGCGCGTTCACGCTGGGCCCGGTGGACCTGGAGATCGGCTGGGCCGACCGGGTCGCGATCACCGGCGCGAACGGCGCGGGCAAGAGCACGCTGCTGGGCGCGCTGCTCGGCCGGATCGTCCCGGACGAGGGCGACGCGGCGCTCGGTCCCGGCGTGGTCGTCGGCGAGGTCGACCAGGCGCGCGGCCTGTTCCTCGGGGACGAGCCGCTGCTGGAGGCGTTCGCCGCCGCGTCCGGGCTGGAGCCGGAGCCCGCCCGGACCCTGCTGGCCAAGTTCGGGCTGCGCGCCGGCCACGTGCTGCGCCCGGCGGGCACGCTGTCGCCCGGCGAGCGGACCCGGGCCGCGCTCGCCCTGCTGCAGGGCAAGGGCGTCAACCTGCTGGTGCTGGACGAGCCGACCAACCACCTGGACCTACCGGCGATCGAGCAGCTCGAATCCGCGCTGGAGTCCTATCCGGGCACGCTGCTGCTGGTCACGCACGACCGCCGGATGCTCCAGGCCGTCCGCACCACCCGCCGGCTCACCGTCGCGGACGGCCGCGTCGCCGACGACCTCGCCCCCACGGGGCGCTGACGGCGCCGGCCGGTGAGGGCGCGGGTCACAGGGCGTCGACGGCCTCGGGCGCGAGGATGTTGTCGAGGACCATGGCGGCGCAGCCGGTGAGGCCGGCGCTCTCGCCGAGGCGGCTCGGCTCGATCCGCAGGCTGCGCGTCGCGAGGACGGTCGAGCGCTGGTAGACGACCTCGCGCAGGCCCGCGATGAGGGGCTCGTCGGCGCCGACGAGGTCGCCGCCGAGGACGACGACGGCGGGGTTGAGCAGGTTCACGGCGGTGGCGACGACCTCGCCGATGCGGCGGCCCGCCTCGCGCAGCAGCGCGACGGTGGCGGGGTCGCCGGCGCGGGCCATGGCGGCGAGGGCGGGCAGGTCGGCGGCGGACGAGCGGGCCAGCAGGGCGGTGCCGCCCGCGACGGCCTCGACGCATCCGGTGTTGCCGCAGCGGCACGGCGCGTCGCCGGCGGCCGGGACGGGGACGTGGCCGATCTCGCCGGCCGCGCCGAGCGCGCCGCGCTGGATGGCGCCGCCCGCGATGACGCCCGCGCCGATGCCGGTGGAGACCTTGACGAACAGCAGGTCCCGGACGCCGGGGTGGGCCTGGTGCTCGCCGAGCGCGGCGGTGTTGACCTCGTTGTCGAGGTGGGCGGGGACCCCGAAGCGCTCCAGGACGGGCGGGCTGACCTCGACGCGGTCCCAGCGTCCGGCGACGTGCTCGACGGCGTCGGGGACGCCGAGGCCCACGCCCCGGATCGACGCCGGGTCGATGCCGGAATCGGCGAGCAGCTCGCTCCACTGGTCGAGGAGGCGCGGCAGCGTCTTGCCCGCGGTGACGTCGGCGGGCGGCGCGTCGGACCGGGCGAGGACGCGGCCCGCGAGGTCGCAGACGGCGAGCTGGCCGCGGGACTGGCCGAGGTTGGCGACGAGCACGGCGCCGCCGGCGGCGTTGAACGCGAGGCGGGCCGGGGGCCGCCCGCCGGTGGACGGGCCGTCGGCGCGCTCGACGACGAGGCCGCGGGCGATCAGCTCGGCGACGCGGGACGCGACGGCGGGCCGGGAGAGGCCGGTGACGCGGCCCAGGTCGGCGCGGGTGGCGACGCCGTCCTCGCGGATGAGGCGCAGGACGTCGCCGGTCGTGCACGGGCGGGACACGGGACGCGGCATCCGGTCAGTCAAGCATGGCCGTCTTCCGTACGTCCAGTTAGCCGAACAGACGGACTTTTGTTAGTTGAAGTTCATAAGTCGGCTTGTATGAGTGACCTATGTCTCGATAGTTTGGCGATCTACCGATCCCCCTGGTCTGGAGCTCGCGATGGCCTTGCACCCTGCCCTGGAACGTGTCACACAGCGGATCGCCGAGCGGAGCGCCGCCCGGCGCACCGCCTACCTCGACCGCATCGCCGCCGCCCGCACGCAGGGCCCGGCGCGCACCGGCATGGGGTGCGCGAACCTCGCGCACGGGTTCGCGGCCTGCGGCGTCCAGGACAAGCTGTGGCTGCGCGGGAACGTCACGCCGAACATCGCGATCGTGTCGGCGTACAACGACATGCTCTCCGCGCACCAGCCGTTGAAGGACTACCCCGACATCCTGAAGGCCGCGATCCGCCAGGCGGGCGGCACCGCGCAGTTCGCGGGCGGCGTGCCGGCGATGTGCGACGGCATCACGCAGGGCCGCGCGGGCATGGAGCTGTCGCTGTTCAGCCGGGACGTGGTGGCGATGGCGACGGCGGTGGCGCTGTCGCACGACATGTTCGACGGCGCGCTGCTGCTCGGGGTCTGCGACAAGATCGTCCCGGGCCTGGTGATCGGGGCGCTGTCGTTCGGGCACCTGCCGGTGATCCTGGTGCCGGCCGGGCCGATGGCGTCCGGGCTGCCGAACGCGCAGAAGGCGAAGGTCCGCAAGCGGTACGCGGCGGGGGAGATCGGGCGGGACGAGCTGCTCGCCGCGGAGGCCGCGTCCTACCACTCGCCCGGCACCTGCACCTTCTACGGGACGGCCAACTCCAACCAGCTGCTCATGGAGGTCATGGGCCTGCACCTGCCGGGCGCCAGCTTCGTCCCGCCGGGGACCCCGCTGCGCGACGGGCTGACCGAGGCGGCCGGGCGCCGGGTGCTGAAGCTGACCGACCTCGCGGACGAGTACACCCCGATCGGCGAGCTGCTGGACGAGCGGGCGTTCGCCAACGCGATCGTCGCGCTGCTCGCGACCGGCGGCTCCACCAACCACACGCTGCACCTGGTCGCCATGGCCGCCGCCGCGGGCATCGAGCTGACCTGGGACGACTTCGACGAGCTGTCGAAGGTGACGCCGCTGCTCACCCGGCTCTACCCGAACGGGACCGCCGACGTGAACCACTTCCACGCGGCCGGCGGCACGGCGTTCCTCATCGGCGAGCTGATCGACGCCGGGCTGCTGCACGAGGACGCGCGGACGGTCGGCGGCGCCACCCTCGCCGCGTACCGGAAGACGCCGCACCTGGAAGGCGGCAAGGTGGTGTGGCGGGACGCGCCCGCCGAGTCCGGCGACCCGGACGTCCTGCGCCCCGCCGACGAGCCGTTCGACACCCACGGCGGCCTGCACACGGTGTCCGGGAACCTGGGCCGCGCCGTGATCAAGGTGTCGGCGGTGCGGCCGGAGCACCGCACGGTCGAGGCGCCCGCCCGGGTGTTCGAGTCGCAGGAGGCGCTGCAGGAGGCGTTCGCCGCCGGCGAGCTGGACCGGGACGTCGTCGCGGTCGTCCGGCACCAGGGCCCGCGCGCCAACGGGATGCCGGAGCTGCACCGCCTCACCCCGCCGCTGTCGGTGCTCCAGGACCGCGGGTTCCGGGTCGCGCTGGTCACGGACGGACGCATGTCGGGCGCCTCGGGGGCGGTGCCCGCCGCGATCCACGTGTCGCCGGAGGCGGCGGCGGGCGGCCCGCTCGCCCGCGTCCGCGACGGCGACGTCGTCCGGCTGGACGCCGACAAGGGGCTGCTGGAGGTCCTCGTCCCGGACGAGGAGTTCGACGCCCGCATCCCCGGCGGCGCGGCCCCGTCCGCCGAGGAGTGGACGGGCACCGGCCGGGAGCTGTTCGACGTGTTCCGCCGGTCCGTCGGCGCGGCCGAGCTGGGCGCGGGGGTGTTCGCATGAGCGCAGCTAATGGAGCGGAGACGGTGTGGCTGGTCGCCGACGTCGGCGGGACGAACGCCCGCTTCGCCCTCGTCGACGGCCCGGACGGCACCCCGGAGCGGGTGGAGTCGCTGCCGACCCGCGACCACGCGGGGCTGGCCGAGGCCGCGGCCGCCTATCTCGACCGGTACGCCCCGGACGTCCGCCCGGCGGCCGCGTGCCTGGCGGTGGCGGGCCCCGTCACCGGCGGGACCTACCACCTGACCAACGCGGGCTGGCCGAAGGGCACCGCGGAGGGGGTGCGCGAGCACCTCGGCGTCCCGCACCTGGAGATCCTCAACGACTTCGAGGCGCTCGCCCTCGCGCTGCCCCGCCTGGGACCGGACGACCTGGTCCCGATCGGCCCCGCCGCCGACCGCGCCGCCGGGCCCGCGCCGCTCGCGGTGCTCGGCCCGGGGACCGGGCTCGGCGTCGCCGGTCTAGTCCCGACGCCCGCCGGCTGGGTGCCGCTGCCGGGCGAGGGCGGCCAGGTGGACGTCCCCGCCGCCACCGACCGGGAGCTGGCGGTCGCGCGGCTGCTGCGCGCCGAGCACGGCACGGCCCGCGCCGAGTCCCTGCTGTCCGGGACGGGCCTGGCGCGCATCCACCGCTACCTGGCGATACTCGACGGTGTGAAGGTCGAGCCGCTGGACCCGGCGCGGATCTGCGCGCACGACGGCGACCCCCTGTGCGCGGAGGCCGTCGCGATGTTCTGCGCGCTCCTCGGCTCGCTCGCCGGGAACGTCGCGCTGACCCTCGGCGCCCGCGGCGGCGTCCACCTCGGCGGCGGCATCCTGCCGCGCATCGCCGACGAGCTGCGCCGCAGCGACTTCCGCGCCCGCTTCGAGGCGAAGCCGCCCGTCGAGGACTACCTGCGCCCCATCCCGACCTCGCTGATCGTCCACCCCGGCCCGGCCCTCGTCGGCGCCGCCGTCCGGCTGGCGCAGACCCCGGCCGCCATGGAGACCCTGGAGCACGTGTGAACACCGAAGAGCTGTTCGGGCTGGCGCCCGTCGTCCCGGTCGTCGTCCTGGACGACGCCGACCACGCGGTCCCGCTGGCCCGCGCCCTGGTCGAGGGCGGCCTCCCCGCGATCGAGGTGACGCTGCGCACGCCCGCCGCCGCCGAGTCGATCGAGCGGATCGCCGCCGAGGTGCCGGACGCCGTCGTCGGCGCCGGCACGGTCGTCACCGCGCGGGACGCCGAGCGGTCGCTGAAGGCGGGGGCGCGGTTCCTCGTCAGCCCCGGCTGCACGCCCCGGCTGCGCGCCGCGATGGCGGACACCGGCCTGCCGTTCCTGCCGGGCGTGTCCAGCGCGTCCGAGGCGATGGCGCTGCTGGAGGAGGGCGTCACCGCGATGAAGTTCTTCCCCGCCGAGCCGGCGGGCGGCGTCCCCTACCTGAAGGCGCTCGGCGGGCCGCTGCCGCAGATCACGTTCTGCCCGACGGGCGGGATCCGGCCCGGCAACGCCGCCGAGTACCTCGCGCTGCCGAACGTCGGCTGCGTCGGCGGCACCTGGCTGACCCCGTCCGACGCCGTCCGCGCGGGGGACTGGGACCGGATCCGCGGCCTCGCCGCCGAGGCCGCGGAGCTCCGCCCGGCCTGATGTCACGTCCGCGGGTCTTCCTCACGTCTCCTGGGCAGGAGCGAGAACAAGGGAGGCCCGCAATGGACACCACGAACATCCGCGAGACGCTCGACGGGCTGGCGCGCCAGCGCACCGTCCTGCTGACGACCTACCGCAAGGACGGCACGCCGGTCGGGACGCCGGTGAACATCGTCGTCCGCGGCGACCACGCCTACTTCCGCACCTACGACAAGGCGTACAAGACCAAGCGGATGGCCCGTAACCCCGAGGTCGAGGTGGCGCCGAGCACCTACAGCGGCAAGGTCACGGGCCCCGCGGTCCACGGCCGCGTCCGGCTGCTCAGCGAGGAGGAGGCGAAGCCCATCCGCCGGATGCTGGCGCGCAAGCACCGCTTCCAGCAGGGCTTCGCCGTCCCGCTCCTCCACCGCGTGAAGCACTACAAGACGCTGCACTACGAGCTGACGCTCGATGCCTGACCGCCGTCCCGGTGCGGGCACGGCCCGGCGCCCAGCCGGGCCCCGCCCGCCGCCGGGACGAGGTCCATCCGCAGCCGCCCGCAGGAGCAGCGGCTCCACACGACGACGCCGTCACTGGTGAGATGCCGGGAAAGGATCCTGCCTCGCTGTGTCATGTCGGCAGTCTGCACAGATACGAACGTTGCCGTCCATTTCACATTTCCGTGGTCATATGTGCAAAATGATTGCATGATCGACCTGCGGCGGCTGCACATGCTCCGGCTCGTCCACCAGTACGGGACGGTCACCGCGGCGGCGGACGCGCTGCACCTCACCCCGTCCGCCGTCTCCCACCACCTGCGCGAACTGGCGCGCGAGCTCAAGGTCCCGCTGCTGGAACCGCAGGGCCGCCGCGTGCGCCTCACCCCGGCCGCGCACCTGCTCATCGAGCACGCCGACGCCATGCTCGCCCGCTGGGAGGAGGCGCTCGCCGACCTGGAGTCGCACCGCGCGGGCGCCTCCGGGCCGCTGCGCATGTGCGGGTTCACCACGGCGGTCGGCGGCCTGGTCGCCCCGGCCGCCGGCGCGCTGCTGCGCGCCGACCCGGCCCTGACGATCGAGATCCGCGAGTGCGACACCGACGTGGCCATGGGCCTGCTCGCGGCGGGCGAGACCGACGTCGCGGTCATCGAGCCCACCGCGGACGCGCCGCCGCCCGGCGACCCGCGCTTCGACCGCGAACCGCTGATGGCCGAGGCGCTCGACCTGATCGTCCCGGCCGGGCATCCGCTCGCGGGCCGCCGCGGCGTCCGGCTGGAGGACGCGGCGGCCGAGGCGTGGATCAGCGTGCAGCCCGAGGGCTGCGCCCACCACCAGCAGGTCATGGCCTACTGCGCGGCCGCCGGCTTCACACCCCGGATCGCGCACAACGCCACCACCTGGTCGGTGATCTGGGCGCTGGTCGGCAACGGGCTCGGGGTATCGCTGGTCCCGCGGCTGGCGGACGGGCCCGCCGACCAGCCGGTCGTGCGCGTCCCGCTGTCCGGCGACGCCGTGCCGATGCGGCAGGTGCTGACCTGCGTCCGGCGGGGCAGCCGCGCCAACCCGCTGATCGCCCGCGCGCTCGGCGCGCTCCGCGACGCCGTCCCGTCCCGCTGCGCGCTCCCGCCCGAACGCCCCGCCGCCTAGCGCCGGAACGCCCTGCCGCCTAGCGCCGGAACGGCCCGCCGCCCGGCGCCGGAATGGCGCCGGCCCGGCTGCGGGGACCGCACCCAGGCCGGCCTGCCCGCCCGCCGGGGCGGGCGGTCCGTCCCCGGCTCAGGCGCCGGGGTTGAGGCGGCGGCGCGACCGGCGGGCGCCGACCAGCAGCATCACCGCGCGCACCAGCCAGATCACCAGCGCGACGTGCAGCACGGCCAGCGCCGCCGTGCCGACGCCCACCGTGAACGCGACCGCGAAGAACACGGCGATCATCAGCGGGAACGCCGGGAAGCGGGGGCCGTGCCGGTGGTGCGCCATGTGCCGGTGGGCGTGCGCCATGTGCCGGTGGTGGCGGTGCGGGGGCCGTCCCGGGCCGCCGAACGCGAGCGCGGGGCCGAGGTCCCAGGGGACCGCGCCGAAGGCCGCCGCGGGCCGTTCCGGTTCGGGCAGGCCGTTCGGCGCGGGCAGGTCGCGGACGAGCGCGCGCAGGTCGCCGTGCGTCTTGGCGGCCAGCACGGCGTCCAGCCGCTCGTCGAGTTCACCGCGGTCGAGCCGCCCCGCCGCGAAGTGGTCGTGCAGGGCGACCATCACGGCGTCCCGCTCGGCGTCGCCGATGCGGATGTCGTCCGGGCGCGTCACTGGCCTACTCCTCGTCGTCGTCGGCCGTCGGGCCCGCGTCGTCGCCGGCGGGGTCGTCGTCGGCCAGGATCCGGTACAGGTTCCGGCGCGCCTCCGACAGGACGTCCCGGGCCTGCGCGACCTGGTCCGGCGAGCCGGAGTGGACGATCTGCATGACCGCGGCCCCCGTCTGCGCGGCCTGCTTGAACAGCTCGGGGACGCCCTCGCCGAACTCGGGCGTCATCTCCGCCCACGGCTCGGCGAGCCGCTCGGCGTTCTCCTCGACGTACGCGCGGCCCTCGTCGGTCAGGTGGAAGGTGCGGCGGCCGCCGCCCTCCTCGCCCGCGATGAGCCCCTCGTCGGCGAGCTGCTGCAGCGCCGGGTAGACCGCGCCGGGGCTGGGCTTCCAGGCGCCGCCGCTGCGCTCGTTGATCTCCTGGATGATCTGGTAGCCGTTGCGGGGCTCCTCGGCCAGCAGGACGAGGATCGCCGCGCGGACGTTGCCCTTGCGCGCCTTGGGTCCCCGCCCCCAGGGACCGCGCCCGCGCGCCCACGGCGCCCGGCCGGGCCCGAACCCGCCGGGCGGCCCCCAGGGGCCGGGTCCGCCGCCGAACATCGGGCCGAAGCCGGGGAACTCGCCCCGGGGTCCGGGGCCGTGCGCGTGCGGACCGTGCCGGGACGCCGCGTGCGCGGCCTTCGCTCCGAGCGCCGCCGCTGCGAACGCCCAGCGCCAGTCGGGTCCGCCGTGCGCGTGTGCCGCTCCCATGTTCTGCACCTTCCTTCTGAGATCTCTCTTTGATCCTTCGCGATACGACAACGATATATCGAAGACGGCTCGCTGTGCCAGATGGTTCCCGGATTCGCCGCGCCGGCCTCCCGGCCGGATCGCGCCGGCCTCCCGGCCGATCGCGCCGACATCCCGGACATGATCATCTATTCCGGTCATGGCCGTCTGACCGGCGGAAATGCTGGGTAACAGCCGGGCGGGGGGACGATGGGGACTCAGGATGCGGTGACCGCCCGGGACGCGGTCCTCGCCCGGGACGGCGCCGCGACGCGGGGGCGGGCGAGCGGCGAGATCCTGCTCGGGCTGGCGCTGTTCGGGCTGTACTCCCTGGTGGCGATGCTGCCGGAGCAGACCCGGGAGCACGCGTCTCGCCTGCGCGGCGAGAGCGTTCTCGCCCTGGAGCGGACCCTGCACCTCGATGTCGAGCGGGCCCTCAACGGCTGGCTCGCCGGACGGCCCGTCCTGCGCGTCCTGGCCGACTACGAGTACGCGACCACCTACATCGCGGCCACGCTCGCGGTGCTGGTCTGGCTGTACGTGCGGCACCCCGGGCGGTACCGGACGGCGCGCAACGCGTTCGTGACGCTGAACGTCGGCGCCATCGCCTGTTTCGCGCTGTTCCCGGTGATGCCGCCGCGGTTCCTGGGCGGCCTCGGCTTCGTCGACACCGTCCGGCTCGGCCGGACCTGGGGGTCGTGGGGCTCGCCGGTGATCGAGCACGCGGACCGGTTCGCGGCCGTTCCGTCCCTGCACATGGCCTGGGCGTTATGGGCCGGCGTGGAGCTCGCGCGGGCGAGGGCACCGCGCCCGGCGCGCGCGCTGAACGGCGCGCACATCGCGGTCACCGCCTACGTCATCGTCGCGACGGCCAACCACTACGTGCTGGACGCGGTCGCGGCGGTTCCGCTGGTGGCGCTGTCGGTGGTCACCGCCGACCGGCTGGCGGCCCGCCCCGCGGCGGAGGAGCGCGTCCCGGCGCAGGACGCGTTCTTCCTCGCGGTGGAGAGCGCCGCCGCGCCCCAGCACGCGGGCGGCGTCATCATGCTCGACACCTCCCGCCGCGCCCTCGGCCGGCTCGACCTGGTCCGGCTGATCGGCGACCGGCTCGACCGGCTCCCGCGGTTCCGGCAGCGGCTCGCGGGCGGCGGGCGGTGGCGGCGGCCGGTCTGGCGCGACCACCCCGCCATCGACTGGTCGTGGCACGTCGCCGAGCGCGACGTCGACGGCATGGACGGCCTCCGCGCGATGATCGCCGAGATCCAGGCCGAGCCGCTGCCCCGCGACCGGCCGCTGTGGCGGATGATCCTGGTCAACGGGGCCGCGCCCGGCCGCACCACGCTCGTGTTCCTGATGCACCACGTCGTCGCGGACGGCGTCGGCGTCGTCGCGCAGGCCGTCTCGCTGATGGAGCCCGCCGCGCCCGGCCCGGCCACCGGCCGCGAACCGGCGGCGCCGCCGCGCCGCCGCGTCCGCGAGGCGCTCGCCGGCGCCCTCGGCCTCGCGCAGCTCGCCGTGGACAGCGGGGTCGGCGCCGCGCCGCCCGCGCGGCTGCCGTCCGCCGGGACGGCCGGGCGCCGCTTCGGCACCCTGCGGATCCCGCTCGACGAGCCCCGCGAGATCGCGCGGCGGCACGGCACCCGCGTCTCGGACGTCGTGATGTGCGCGGTCGCGGGCGCCCTCCAGCGGACCGTCCGGTTCCCGCCGGGAAGGCCGGCGGGGGAGTGCCGCGTCGCGGTGCCGCTGATGATGCGGCCGCCCGGCCAGGGCATGGAGGGCAACCACACCACCGCCGTCATGGTGGACCTGCCGATCGGCGCGATGCCGGAGCGCGAGCGGCTCGCGGAGATCGCCCGGCGCAGCCGCGTGCTGCGGTCCGGGACCCGCGCGCTGGCCGCGTGGTTCGTGATGCGGCGGGCGGGGCGGCTCATGCCGGTGCCGCTGCACGCGCGGTTCGCGCGGGCCGTCTACGGCGGCCGGTTCCTCCAGGGGATCGTGTCGAGCCTGCCGGCCAGCGGCGAGCGGATGCTGCTCCCGGGCCTTCCAGGCGCTGCCGTCGGCGCACCGCGAGATCCTCACCGAGACGGTCTTCCGGGAACGCTCGGTCAACG